>JAPPDQ010000610.1 GCA_028875495.1 Chloroflexota bacterium | reverse complement strand
CCCATCCGCGTCATCGACGTGGAGGACGGCGCGTACCTGGACCCCCTGCTCGCGAACGACGTCGACATCGTCATCGCCGCGGACGGCGCGTGGGCCCAGGAGCAGTCGGGAGCGGGCAACGTCATCCGCCTGGCCAACGCCTCGCCGGTCGACGCCTCCCTCGCCGTCGTCCTCCACCCCAGCATGAACCAGCGCGCGCCCGACGTGGTCCGGCTCCTCGAGACGCTCTCCATCGACCCCGAACTGCTTGCCAAGCAGGCCGCGATGATCCGCGGCGGCAGGATCGGGCTGAAGGAGAACGCCGTCGGGCTGACCTTCCTCAAACGGGAGTACGCCTTGTGGATGAACTGGGTGGGCGGGGACACAGCCGCGCTGGTCAACCAGGCCATCGAGGACGGCAAGATCGGCCACTGCCGCCAGTTCATCAACTACGCCCCCGACCGCATGGGCAACGAGGGCTCCCGCTACTGCAAGGACGACCCCACCAAGACCTCCGGGAACAGGTAGAGAGGCCGCAAATGACCAACGACCCCGGCGACCGATTCACCCTCCTTACCGCAGACCGCCTCATCGACGGCACTGGCGCTCCCCCCATCGAACGCGGCGCTGTGCTCATAAAGGATGACTCCATCGTCGCCGCCGGGCCCCGCGACACCGTCATCCCCCCCGACGGTGCCCCCCTCGACGCCCACCACTACCCCCACGCCACCGTCCTGCCCGGCCTCATCGACTCCCACGTCCACCTCATCGGCATCGGCGACGGACGCACCGGCGACCAGCTCGTCACCCTCCCCGACGAGATACTCACCCTCCAGGCCGCCGAGAACTCCCGCAGGCATCTCCACTCCGGCGTCACCACCGTCCGCGACTGCGGCGCCAAGAACCGCACCACCTTCCACCTCCGACAGGCCATGGACATGGGCATCGCCACCGGGCCGCGACTCCTCCTCTCCGGCAGACCCATGGCCATCATCGGCGGACACCTCAGCTACTTCGGCATCCAGGCCACCGGCGTCGACGAGTGCCGCGCCGCCGTCCGGCAGCTCATTAAGGAAGGGGCCGACTTCATCAAGATCACCGCCACCGGGGGCAGCACCGCCACGTCGCACCCCTTCGTACCTTCCTTTAATGTCGACGAGCTCACCGCCATCATCGAGGAGGCCCACAAGTTCGGCAAACACGCCGCCGCCCACTGCGCCTCATCGCAGGGCATGGTCAACTGCCTCGACGCCGGCATCGACACCATCATCCACGCCTACTTCAAGGAACCCGACGGCACGTGGCTCTACCGCCCCGAAATAACCGACCGCATCGTCGAGCGCGGCGTCTTCGTCAACCCCACCATGCACCAGGCCCGCAACCGCCTCTGGCGACTCGAACACAAGGCCGAGAACGGCGGACTCACCCCCGACGAGCAGGCCGACCTCGACGAGGGCATGAGGCTCCAGGAGATCCGCTTCGACCACGTCGCCCGCATGGTCAACGCAGGCGTCCGCCTCGCCGCAGGCTCCGACGCCGCATGGTCATACCTCCCCCTGGGCACCTTCCAGCACGAGATACAGGCCCACACCGAGGCCGGACTCTCACCCCTCGAAGCCATCGTCTCCGCCACCGGCGACGCCGCAAAATCCTGCTGGGCCCACGACCGCCTCGGCTCCCTCCAACCCGGCAAGCTCGCCGACCTCCTCGTCGTCCACGGCGACCCCTCCCGCGACATCGACGCCCTCTCCAACGTCCTCGACGTCTTCAAAGACGGCGCCCGCGTCGATCGGGGAGACCTCGTGTGAGGGCCGGTTCGTACTTCGACAAGCTCAGCACGAACGGATTGGGATGGTGAGCACGAACGAGTATTGATTATTCCGTTCACCCTGAGCTTGTCGAAGGGTGAGTGAGGTTATTATGAAGCGGAGACTTCCCTGTGGGATTCTACGTCTACATCCTTAAATGTGCGGATGGCTCCTACTATACTGGTCATACCGACAACCTCGAGGCCAGACTATCCGCCCACCAATCCGGCCATTTCCGAAACTATACCCTCAACAAGAGACCTGTGAAGCTCGTATTCGCAGAGGAGCTTCCATCCAGACTTGGCGCACTCGAACAAGAACGACGCATCAAAGGGTGGTCGAGGGCAAAGAAAGAAGCAC
>JAPPDQ010000150.1 GCA_028875495.1 Chloroflexota bacterium | reverse complement strand
ATTACAAATCACCCTCACCCTAGCCCTCTCCCACGACGGGAGAGGGGATAAATCGGCATCGGCCAGGTTTGTTATATTCAAGTTGACTGAGTACTAGTGTCGTGGGGTGTTGAAAAAACGTCCCTCGACCTTTAGAGGCTACAGATAGAGCATTCACCGGAGCCGACAATTGAAAATCCACGAATACCAGGCGAAAGAGATTCTCGACAAGGGCGGCATACCTGTACCTAAGGGTGTGGTCGCAACGACCCCCGAAGAGGGCGCCGCTGCTGCGGCTGAGTTGGGTGGGAGTGTTGTGGTGAAAGCGCAGGTCCATGCTGGTGGACGCGGTAAGGCCGGGGGCATCAAGCTGGTCGCGACACCGGAGGAGGCCCGTGCGGCCGCGAGTGAGCTGATCGGCTCGAATCTGGTGACGCACCAGACAGGGCCGGAGGGAGTGCCCATTCGTTCAGTGCTCGTCGAAGAGGCGCTGGAGGTCGACCGGGAGCTGTACGTCGGGATGGTCATTGATGGGTCTGCCGGAGGCGTCGTTGTGATGGCCAGCGAGGCGGGCGGGATGGACATCGAGGAGGTGGCAGAGGAGACCCCGGAGAAGATCGTTCGCATTGCCATCGACCCCGTGCTGGGACTGCTGCCGTACCAGGCCCGCAAGATCGCCTATTCCCTGAACGTCGCAGCCGACCAGGTCAGGCCAGTTGCGGCAATGATGTCGAAGCTCTATGACCTGTTCCTCAGCCACGACTGTTCCCTCATCGAGATCAACCCGCTCGTCGTTACGAAGGACGGCCGCCTGCTTGCTGCCGACGCCAAGCTCAACTTCGACGACGACGCGATGTTCCGCCATAGGGACCTCGCCCAGCTATACGACCCTGAGCAGGAGGACCCGCTCGAAGCGGAAGCCGGGAAGTTCGGGGTCAGCTACGTGAGGCTGGACGGAGACGTCGGTTGCATGGTCAACGGGGCAGGACTCGCGATGGCGACGATGGACGTGACCTTTGCCGCCGGAACTGCGCCCGCGAACTTCCTGGACGTGGGAGGCGGCGCGGACGATGAAAAGATAGCCCAGGCGCTGAAGATAATCCTGTCCGACAGGAACGTCGCCAAGATTCTCATCAACATATTCGGGGGCATTCTCCGCTGCGACGTGGTCGCGCGGGGCGCTCTCATAGCGGCAGAGCGGGCAGAGAACGGGATGCCGCCCATGGTTGTCCGTATGCTTGGCACGAACGCCGACGAAGGCCGAAAGCTGCTGAAGGAATCGTCGTTAAACGTGACTCTCGTGGACGATCTCAACCAGGCAGCCCGGGCGATAAAGGCGCTCGGCTAAGGAATATGGATCCGTCATTCCGGCGAAAGGAGTCCTTTGCGTAACCTCCAGATATGGCTTAGGGCCGCGAATTTCACCCCCATCCTAACCTTCCCCCATCGAGGAGGAAGGGATTTCCAGGCTTGCATAACTGGCACGATAACCTGTCATTCTGAGCATAGCGAGGAATCCAGGATTTTGGGACGACGTTATCTGGGACTTTCCGGCTACGAGACGTCGCGTGGAGGACAGGGATTTTAGATTCCTCACTCCGCTGCGCTGCGTTCGGAATGACAGGTGTTGGAGTTACGCAAAGGTCTCCGAAAGCGGGAATGACGGGAAATATTACTAGACTGAACTGATACGAGGAGCTTCGGAAGCATGAGTATATTGGTCGATAGGAACACTCGACTGCTGGTGCAGGGCATAACCGGCAAAGAGGGGAGCTACCATGCAGCAAGGTGCCGGGAATACGGTACGAACCTTGTGGCGGGTGTCACCCCTGGTAAGGGTGGTCAGGTATTCGATGGGGACGTTCCCGTGTATGACACGGTTGAGCGGGCAGTCGACGAGACGGGGGCAAACGCCTCTCTCATCTTCGTTCCGCCGCCCTTTGCCGCCGATGCAATCGTTGAGTCGGTCGATGCCGGAATTCCCGTAATCGCGACCATAACCGAAGGAGTGCCGGTGAAGGACTCCGTCAACGTCGTGCGCTATCTCCAGGGCAAGGACGTTACCGCCATAGGGCCGAACTGCCCCGGCATCATCTCACCCGGCGAACAGTGCAAGATGGGCATCATGCCGGGCGCTATGCACATGCCCGGCCGGGTCGGAATCGTCTCGC
>JAPPDQ010000282.1:10216-20654 GCA_028875495.1 Chloroflexota bacterium | reverse complement strand
CGCACAGCCCAGGCCACTCCTTCATCATCATTATGGGGACCAACGACTGTGGCCAGCCGAGATGCAGCGCCTGTGGGCGAGAGAGACTGACAGCCCTGATGCAACGGCGGGCCCATAGGCTGGGAAGATGCTAGTGAAATTCTGTATGGAACCAAGGCTGTACTCTTGAAGGCAACAAGGCAAAGTTGCGCTCATGTGAGCTTTCGTTCGCCACTGAACGAAGGGATGCACAGAAGCAGTCGGATTAACCAATCTAATGGCCGACGACGATTTGTGCTTGTTGAATTGACTTGCCAAAGCGGGGCGCCAGTCCTTACGACGGACAGAACCAGGCTTGGGAATTAGGGATCTGTAGTCTAATCGTCAACAGGTTTCTCTGAGAACACGGAGCACGTTTTCGCCGAGAATTTTTGAGGCATCTTCCTGAGTGTATCCGTGTTCAAGGAGCGTCTCCGTAAACTCCTTCCACTGCGGGACGTTCTGGGCGTGAGACGAAAGCCCAACATGGTCTATGCCCGCGATGTTCACGGCGTGATCAATTGACTCGATATCGAGTTTTGTGCTCCATATCTGAGCGTCGGCAAGCTTCGCCTCAGCAAGATCGAAGGGGTCTGCGTATCTCTCCTCGAGGTCGCGGTCGCGCTTGAGTCTTGCCGAGTGACGCTCCTGCGCAGTCCGAGGTGTTGCCGCCAAGACACAGGCCACTCCACCGGTTTTGGCCACGCCGCGAAGCACGTCGTCGCTCATGTCGCGTAGACTCCCGGTTATGGACCTCACCTTCGTGTGTGTCGCTATCACGGGTTTGCTGGCTATCTTCAGGGTGTCGCGGCAGGTGTAGTCTGAGCAGTGGGCGAGATCGACGAGGACTCCGATTTCGTTGCACGTCCTGATCACATCGCGTCCGAAGGCGTTTAACCCCGGTGGGTCGTTCAGTTCTGCGCTTGAATCGGCCCAGGAAGTCGCTGCGAGGTGGCTCGGGCAAATGACGCGTATACCAAGTTCGTGGAATTCCTTCAAGACATCCAGGCTATCGGCGATGTAACCGCTGACAAGCATGAGAACCATCGCGATTCGGCCATCGGCAACGACTCTCCTAACGTCGGATTCCGTGTAACCGACTTCGATATATTCTTGATGGGCCTTCGCGAAGCTCAAGTGCTCGTCGATGCCAATCTTGATGCGCTCAACCAGTTCCTCACCTTTAAAGATTGGGAGCCACGATCTGACGCCACGCGGAGGCTCGTCGGACGGGTCTTGCATTTCCTCCTGAATGAACAGCTCTTCGGGACCAAGCGCCTGGATCACGACATTCACTCGGCCCCGCAGCAGCTCCTCGATATCAACCAGGGCGGAGTAGGCGTCGACCACTGTCAATTCACGGTGAAGCCGGTCGTACGGTCCGCAATCAAACCGGAAGTCGGTGACGTAATTGGTAGTTCCATCCAAGTGACCAACTCGGTAGCCAGGAGACAGCCCCAGTTGGTCCAGTTCTCTGCCGTCAACAAACTTCTTGGCTAGCCTTGAACGATGTCTCATGGACTCAACCTCTTCAACCGACCACGTCAAGGGAAGACGACGTAGATCACTATGCTATTCCGTAAATAAGAGACAAGAGTTGACGATAGCTCGGCATTCCGATGACGTGCCATTGGCCATGTCTAACTCGTAATCGTCACTGTGTTAATGCACAGCCACGAAGGGTTCCTTTAAACATTCGATATAAGTCCAGCGCCGCTGACCGATTCAGTTGAGCCGTGCCAGCGGCGCTGAAGATTACTCGAGCGTCAAGCGATTATGGACATGGTTGGAGACCAAGCGCAGCCATGTCGTTATCCTCCACGGCTGCCAGACCCGCTGGCACACACCCGGTCAACCTGTTATCCCGAAGCCGCCACTGGGTCAACGTATCGCCCAGATTGCCCAACTCTGCCGGGATGGAGCCACTCAGCCGATTCCCCTGGAGCCAGAGCCCCGTTAAGTTGTCGAGGTCACCCAGTTCATTCGGGATAGTCCCACTCAACTGGTTGTAGTGGAGTCGCAGCTTCTCCAAGCTGGTCATTGCACCCAACTCCGCAGGTATCGGTCCGCTCAATCTGTTGTTGCGGAGGTTTAGATCCACGAGGCTGGTCATGCCGCTCAATTCGGACGGAATTTCGCCGGTCAGGTCATTGCTGTGCAGCCATATCCGTCTAAGGTTGGTAAGTTGACCAAGTTCTTCCGGTATCTCTCCACTCAAGCTGTTTTGGTGGAGGTACAGACCACTAAGACTGTCCATTTCACCGATGGACGCCGGGATTTCTCCGGTCAGATCGGTGCTTTGCAGCTTCAGCAGCTTCAGACTTGTCATCCCGCCCAAGTCGGGAATCGCGCCACCCATGCTGTTGCCCCACATATTGAGCGACTCAAGGTTGCTCATCGAGTTTAGCCACGTCGGTATTCCCTCGCCTCTACCCAAGTCATTGCCGGAGAGCCACAGCATCTTGAGGTTACTCAGGCTGCTCAGATCAGGAATCGTTCCAGTGAGGTCGTTGTTGTGGAGCAGCAGCTTCTCCAGATTCGCTAGATCGCCAAGCTCCGCGGGAATGCTGCCCGTCAACTCGTTGTTGCGAAGGTTCAGTTCAACTAGGCTGCTCAGGTTTCCTAGCGCGGAGGGTATGGTGCCGTCAAGCTCTTTTTCACGGAGGACTAGCTTGGTCACGCGCACGGGGTCACCCTCGCGAATGACACCCTCCCATGCCCAGATGCGGGTATCCGTGGACCAGTTGAGGGTTTCGCTTCCTGCCAGAGCGTCACGGGCCTCCAGCAGCGCTTCACAGTCGTGGATCAATCCTGCGTTTGTCCTGTCTCGCACCGCCTCTCCGAGCACACACTGGCTGATTCGAGGAGTTGCGCTCGCGGCTTCCGTCCAGACGCCGGGGCCAGCGCTGTTGGCGGCACGCACCTGTACGTCGTACTCCGTGCCGTCTGTCAGTCCGGTGACTGTGTATTTCAATTCACCGCCTGCGTTGACGGACCTTAACAAAGTCCAGTTGGACGGATCTGTCTCGTCCACATCAGCAGGAATGTAGCGTATGTCGTATGCGGTGGTGTCCGAATCTCCGGTCTCGTCGGGAGCGGTCCAGACTACATCGAGCATCCCTCCGCCGGGATGGACCTCCACTGAGTCCAAAGTAGGAACACCCGGAGCGCGCTCATGTCCATAGACGGTTATGCCAAACCCGACGAAGGTACCGTCCACGGAGGGAATACGGTCGGTCACATGAAGCTTCCACTCACCGTTGGGGTCTTCTCCCAGGTGCTTAGCCGACCCAAACTGGAAAGATCCATGCAACGTTTCAAAAGCGGCTCCAAAGAAGGCGCTGAGGGCATCATAGGTGTTGAACGGAACGGAAATTCTTGAAATGGCCCCGGAAGGCGACTCCAACAGGATTTCCAGGTCACGGAAGGAGTCGTGCTCAAAGCTCAAAGTGACCTCGACAAACTCAGTGAATCCAATGCCGGAGTCCACAGTGAGCGTGTGTGTGAACGTCGACGGATCTCCATCGGTACTGGCGTCGGGAATTGTTACAGCAAGAAGATCCGACTGTACGGTCGTACTCTGCGAGGTAGGCAGGTTCGTCCATCGCTTCGCAAGGTCGATGGCACCTTCGGCGTTAACCACGCCGAAGCCATATTCATGGTTGAAGGAGTACCTGTCCGTAGAGGAGACGGGATGCATGGGCGCGCCGTCATCCCATCCGGGGCTTTCGAGATCATTTTTCTGGGCGGATGCGGCGAGAATTACCTTGATGTCGCGCCACGTGAGGTCGGGGTTGGCGTCGCGCGTTAGCGCCGCGACCCCCGAGACAATTGGGGCTGCAGCGGAGGTGCCACCGAAATCATGGTGGTAGCGATCGGAATTCTCGATCGTCAAGATGCCGTTGACTCCGCCAAGATTGCTCGGACGGTCGTTTGAAGGTGCGCAGACCCACAGGTTAGCGCCCATTTCCGAGTATCCTGCCCTGGTGCCTTCTCTATTCACGGAACAGGCTGCTGTAACTCCATAGTCGTTGCTGTATTCCTCAAGATTGGAGTCATCGCCCAAAAGGTGTCCGTTGCCTGCGGCAAACACATAGAAAGTGCCCTTGCCGTCGTAGCCAAACGTGGTCCCGTACCTAATGGCGTTTCTCCAGAAGGACAGGGATGGACTAAGCCCCGGGCCGTCTCTCCAACCCCAGCTGTTGTTGGACACGGCGGTTCCCTCTGCATTTCGCGTCATTGCGTCAAGGAGGTTCAATACTGTGCTGTTTCGCCCTCCGAGGAAGTTGTAACCGTACACCGTTGCCCGGGGGGCCACACCGCGCACGCCTATGTCGTTGTCTCTACCCGCAACAATGCCGGAAACATGAGTGCCGTGATGCTCAAAGCGATCATAGATGTCTTCGTTTCCGCCGTAGTCGAAGTTTAGATCAACGTCGACGTTGCCCTGCAGATCCTCGTGGGCGTGGTACATCCCGTCGTCAACAATGGCTACATTGACGCCCTCACCCTTAATGCCGTCGGTCCAGACCGAACCGAGGTTGATATCCTGTCTTACGGGACTGCTCAGGTGCCACTGGCATGCGTACAGCGGATCATTGATTTGCGGATCATTCAGCGCGTCAGTTTGGGTCTCGCAATCTTCAAGAATTTTAATGTAATCCGTATCCTCTAAGAAGAACACGGAGTAAGGAATGGACCTAAATGGAAGTTGTGGTTCTTCGGATTCCTCCTCACCAGGCTCAGGTGCGAACGGGCTCGTCACCTTGAGGTAGTACGTGCCCGGCTCGAAGTCCTCCTCAATATCAAAGCCGATTGGGAAGAGGGTCCCCGATCCCCGTAGGCGCAGCCACGCGAAATTGGAGGAAATCTCTTCGCCGTCGGCATCAAGCAGAACGGCGTCCAAGGGCGAGATGTCCGCGCTCCGGGCGTCGATGATCATATGGCTGGATTCAGTAAAATCGAGCTTGAAGAAATCTGCGTCGTCCAGGGTGTCGATCCGCCCGCCGTCCTGCGACCCTAATGCCAAGGGCTTTGCCGTTTCGATGGTGCTTCCCGGGTTGTCCACTGCCTGAGCATAGAAGGTGTAGTCCCCCGGATCGCCAGTGAAACCGACCAAAATCACATAGTAAACGCCCGGTGGAACGACGCTCCTTATACCGAAGCTCCTTATGGAGTCCCGGAGGAACCCGTCATCGTTGAGTTCAACTAGATTGCCGACACTGTCGTACAAGCCACCAAAGGTATCGAACGGTATGTCTTGTTCCGGGTTATGCGTATACACCCAGAGGTCGGTTTCTCCCGATGCGTCCGACAGGTCGATCTTGAATACGTCGCGATCATCGCCGGGATCGATGCGCCCGCTTAGCGAGGAGCCCAGTTCGACAAGCGTTGCCACGTCGTACGTGTCGCCGTGGTCGTCTTCAACGGTCTGTCCACCAACATCGCCCGCACTGAGCGCGAGGGAGGAGACGATGACGAGGATGAGGATAGGCGTTCTCAGACCAGAGAATATTGAGGAGTCAAAATGATTTGAGAAGAAAGGCATTGATGATTCTCTCCAGAACTATAATATGCGGTCGCTTGGAGGATAGGCCGGTGGGGACACTGTCCTCACCTTGACTTGACCTCGTTCCACCAGTTGGGCGTTGAGGCTTCTACGCCATTCTGACCAGCCAGCGAATTGGCCAGTTCCAGCGATGGGAATCCGGCCTCTGTCTCCACCAGGAAGCCGTTCTGCATGAATCCCAACTCGGAAACCTGCTCCGGCGAGATGCCGTTATCGGAGAGGAAACTGTCAACTTGGGCCTTGTCCCACTCTGGATCCAGCGCCAGCAGGACTCCCCCTGGAAGCGTCATCAGCGCTCCTCCCGATTCGGAACGAAATACGGGAAGTCCTCCCTGTCCGCCACCATTCGCACTCTTGACGATGCTCTGAGCTGGGCCCAACATGACCACCTTGTCGTCGGATGTTACCGTTGAGTTAGTTTTGAGGACTAAATCGCCCTGCAGCACCACACTCATGGTCCTGTCGCCGTCCTCATACGTGTAGATTTCTCCCTGATTGGTAGAACCAACCGAGTCGGAGCGGGAACCTATAGAGGACACGTCGGGAGGCGATTCAGTCAGCCCGAACTCTTTTTCCGGCAGTGGCGGAAGTTCGAATGGCGCCAGTCCGGGTTCGCCTGTAGAGGCCGAAGAATCCTCCTCGGGATCGGAAGCCAAAGCCATCCCCACGACCATTCCAACCGCGGGAACGGCCAACAGGAGAATGGCCGCAATGGCTACTATTGGAATGAGATTTCTCTCGAGTTTCATGCAGGTTCCTTCCTCTAAGGCAGTCGTTTCATCCTCTTATCCAATCAATGATACCAAATCGCAAAGAGTGCTGTGTTCCTGGACCGGAGACTACTAGGGGACGACACTTCCCCAATATTGCGAGAGGCGATGTGCTAGGGAACACCTCCAACGCGACGCAGGAATTCGCGCGTCACCCGGTTGAACTTCACAGGGTTCTCCATGTTGTGGAGATGTCCTCCTGGGTCGACCATCACGAACTCCGCGCCGGGGATCGCTTCTGCAACTTCTCGACCGTACATCGGCGGGACGGCAACGTCCCAGTTCCCCACCGTCACGAGCGTGGGAGCTTCGATTTGCGGCAAACGGTCAAGCGTGAAGTGCTCGATATCGGCTTGGTACTGCTCGATCAGCGACTCGCGGCTCGGCGCATTGGCAACGATAGCGTCGATCTGGGCCTCGACCCGTTCCGGGTGCGCGTCGAAGAACTCCGGAGTGATGAACCACAGGACATTTATCTCATAGAAATCGCGCATGTCCAGCATCTCGATGAGCCTGATCTGGGCCCGGAACTTTCTCCCGGCGTATCCGTCGGTCCGCGCCCACGTCCCATGAAGCTGAAGCGATGCGACCATGTCCGGTCGGGCCAAGGTTACTTCCTGTGCAATGCAGGACCCTAGTGACACACCGGAAACATGAGCGCGCTTGACACCGAGCGCTTCCAGTAGCCCAATCGCGTCCCCGGCCATTGACTTCACGGTAAGCCGTTCATCGGGCCGCCCCGACTTTCCTGTCCCCGCGTTGTCGAATACGATGCATTCGAACTCGTCCCGGTAGGCCTCGACCTGCGCGTCCCATACCGAGTGGTCGAGTCCGGTGCCCATGATGAGCAGGAGGGGAGGGCCCGAGCCGATGCGCTCGTAGTAGAGCTGTGTCCCAGATGAAATTGTGACGTGCGGCATGCGTTGGGCTTCCAGAATTAGCGCATATAATGAACGCTTACATTAACGTGGTGGACACTGGAGAAGTTATCCTCTGATCGGTCCCATGTGTGAGGCGTATACGTCCGGATCGAGCCGGGCGTCGATGACGGTGAACCGGTCATCGTCCAGCGCGCCCTTGAAAGCGACTTCGAATGCGGCAAGAGTATCGACTCGCTCTCCGCGTCCCCCGAAGCTCTGTGCCAGTCTGGCGAAATCCACCGGCGCCAGATCGACGGCGTCGCGCTCATACCCCTTCGCGGCCTGCTTGATCCTGATCAGGCCGAGCGATCGGTCGTTGAACACGATGATGATCGGAGCCAGCTTCTCACGCGCCAACGTCTCCAACTCGGACGCCTTCATCAAAAACCCGCCGTCTCCGACGAGAGCAACCGTCTTTTGTGTGGACCGAACAAGTGACGACGCCAATGCGGCCGGTATGGAGAACCCCATCGTGTTCGCGCCACTTGAGCCGAAATAGAGGTTGGGTGCATGTACCTTCCAGGTGAACAGGTTCACGGCGTTGTAGATGCCCGTCTCGGTGACAAGTGTCGTGTCGGCAGGCGCCATGCTCTGAGCGCGTTCCAGCAACGTGGCAGAATTCAGGTCAACGGAATCAGCAAGGAGGGATGAACGCACGTAGCCGCGGAATTCGCTGAGTTCCGCCATGCTCCATGCTTCAGCCGGCTGAACGGCCTCCGCAAGCTGGGCGAGAATACGGTCGATCGGCCCGTGCACGGTGTGCGTGGGACTACCGACCTGCTCTGCGGAAGTGTCGGTGGAGTCTATGCAAACGAGCGGTTGAGAGTAATTCCATGGAGATAGAAGCTCCATGCGATCAAGACCGACACCTACGATCAGATCGCTTTGACCGATGATCCGTCCTTCAAATGTCATGTCGCCGTATACACCGGTAATGATCCCAGCCCACAGTGGATGGTCTTCCGGGATGACTCCACGCGCCTTTGAAGTCGTTACTACCGCAGCCCCGAGCCGCTCAGCAAGCATCCGGAGCTCGTTATGGGCGTCTGCGCGGACGACGGGCGGACCGACGACGAGAACGGGCTTGACGGCCTTATCAATTGCGTCCGTGATTGCATCAAGATCGCCTACGACCTTTGTAGCATCCTCCTGTG
The DNA here is from genome assembly GCA_028875495.1 of Chloroflexota bacterium. Classification (GTDB taxonomy): domain Bacteria; phylum Chloroflexota; class Dehalococcoidia; order Lucifugimonadales; family VXLM01; genus VXLM01. The sequence continues at coordinate 12,223 of JAPPDQ010000282.1, read as the reverse complement.
CATAAGAGTCTAACTGCTTTTCCGACGCTGCCTGTCGCGTCAGCAGATCATTCGGGATATCGAGGTGCACGGGGCCCGGACGCTCGGCGAGGGCGAGGCTCATCAGCCTCGATGCCTGCTCGCCGGGATGATCGTCGTTCAGCACTTCGGACGCTTTGGAAAAGCTCATGAACATCTGCGAGTGGTCCATGAGCTGAAGCGACATTCGCGGAGCCTGAGCGGTAGGGTAGGACTCCGTTAGGCTCAGGACGGCGTGACGTTCCCACAGTCCGAAGCTGGATCCGCCGACCAAGTTAGCTGCACCGGGGCCCATGATCGACATGCAGACGCCGCACGACCCGGTCAGTTCCCCCGCGACGATGGCGGACATGGAAGCCGTAGTCTCGTGCTGAACGAGAACGAAAGGAATATCTACGGTTCGGCAGGCCTCGATGAGGTCTATCGCGCTTCCACCGCCGGGAATGCCGAATACGTATGGCACTCCGCCGCGCTTTAGAGCCTTTACAAAAGCATCGCCTACCGTACGATCACTCATCGACATTCGACGCTGCGTTTAGCGGCCCGCGAACTTCTGGGCAAGTTCGGCGTTGCTAGGCTCGACGAGAATGGAGCCGTCCTCGAAAACGATAGTCGGAACACTCCGGTACCCACCGTTGATCTCCATTACTTTCATAGCGGCTTCTGCGTCCTCTTCGATGTCAACCCAGTCGTATCCGATTTTGCGCGTGTCGAGGAAGAGTTTTGCCCGTCTGCAATCGCCGCACCACGTTGTGCCGTAAACGGTGATTCCTGCTTGCTCCATGCGTTCTCCTTCTCGTCAATCATGCGGTGCGGAACCGCTTGCCATCATCGTACAACGCAGCCGCCCGTGCTATCAAACGACACGGCCCTTCCTTTGGCAGGGCGGTTCGCATGGTAGAATCAAGCGGAGCTATCCCTATGATCGATCTCGAACTACAGCCAACGCCGCGTGTGGCCATCGAGACGCACGGCTGCAAGCTTAACCAAGCCGATTCCAGCGGTCTGGCGACAGAGTTTGTCCATGCGGGATTCGAGGTCGTGGGTGAAGACACGCCTGTCGAGGTCTACGTAGTGAACAGCTGCACCGTGACGCACGTGGCCGACTCGAAGGCCAGACAAGCGCTGCGCTCTGCCCGGCGACGGCATCCCAACGCCACCATAGTAGCGACAGGGTGCTACGCGCAGCGCACGCCGGAGACCCTGCGACAGCTCAACGAAGTCGATCTGGTGGTCGGCAATACTGAGAAAGCCTCGCTAGTCCGACACGTGATCGACTGGACGGGGGATGACATCGTTCCCTGTGCCACCGGTGACGATGTACAGGCGATCAGTCCGAGCGCCGCGCGAACACGGGCCATGGTCAAGATACAGGAGGGCTGCAATCAGGTGTGCGCCTACTGTATCGTGCCCAAAGTACGAGGGCGCGAGCGGAGCATTCCGCGGGACGAGATCGTTGGGAAGATACAGGAACACACGACACGCGGCTACAAGGAAGTCGTCCTTACGGGCACCCAGCTTGGCTCATACGGCTTCGATTTGGAGGAGACCGACCTCACCGGCCTGATCCGGCACGTGCTGGATCGGTGTGACATGGCGCGGCTTCGCGTGTCGTCCTTGCAGGCCCACGAGATTGACCAGCGACTGCTGGCGCTGTGGTCGGACGACCGTCTTGCGCCCCACTTTCACCTCCCTCTCCAGAGCGGAAGCGATGCTGTGCTGGTGCGCATGAGGCGGAGGTACGACAGTAATCGGTTCCGCAACGCCGTCGACGCCATTCGGAAAGCCATCCCCAACGCCGCGGTCACGACGGATGTCATAGCCGGCTTCCCCGGCGAAACGGAGAGCGATTTCGAGGAGACCCATAGTCTGTGCCGCGATGTCGGTTTCGCCTCGATGCATGTGTTCCCTTACTCGTCGCGACCGGGCACGAGCGCCGCGCATTTCCGCGACGACGTTCCATCGCAAGTCAAATCGGAGCGGGTAGGG
>JAPPDQ010000282.1:0-10206 GCA_028875495.1 Chloroflexota bacterium | reverse complement strand
CGGGTAGGGCGGCTCATTGCACTCTCGAAAGATCAGGGGGCAGAATACCGTGTTCGTTTCTTGGGGACGAGTCGGGAAGTGTTGTGGGAATCTCAAAAGGCAGGTAAGTGGGTAGGACTAACGGACAACTATATCCGGGTGACTGCTCACTCCGACCGCGAGCTGGCGAATGAAATCACCTGGGCGCGAATAGTCGGGCTAAACGGGCAGTCGGCAATCGCGGAGGTCGAATAGTCCATCTGAGGCGGCGGACGATTCGGCGATATTCAGGTACAATCACCCTAGCAGCAAGCACCTAACACTTGGAGGAACGCTGTGATTATCATGAGTCCCCCGCTCGGCCAATTTCTTACCGTCGGTCCTGAAGGTGAGGCCGACCGACGTGAACTGCTCAAATGCACGGCGACGATGGATGTTACGACCATCACCGTCCAAAGGGTGAATCCCGAATATGACGATGACGATGTGCGCTCGCTCCGCGACTTTCTCGATGACAATGGCCTGAGTGTGGGCGAGTTTACTGGTTTCTACAAAGGCACGAGACCCTGGGGCGGTCTCGGCGGCTACGACCGCGAGGACCACCGGTACACACTTGAACTGTATGAACGCCAGCTGCGGCACGCGAAGATTCTGGGCGCGCATCTCGTCGGATTCGGCACGCTCGTAGGACGGGGTACGCCCAGGATGTGGGCGGAAGACACTTGGCGGCAGGTGCTTGACGGTATTCGAGAGTTGGCCGACCTTGCCGAGGAAGCCGGGATGGATATCGGGGCGCATCCTCACGTCATGTCCTGCTTGTACTCGGTGGACCGCCTCAAGCGGATGCTCGACACCGTAGCTTCGCCCCGGCTAAAGATTCTCATGGACCCGGTAAACCTCGTACACCCACATATGGCGTACCGCACGACGGAGTTGATTGATGAAATATTCGATGAGCTCGGCGGCGCCATCGGCGGACTCCACGCGAAGGACGTCGCAGTCAGTGGTGGCGGCAAGATCATAAGCCACGTCGGCGAGGTCGTTCCGGGCGAGGGTACGATGGACTACCACACCATGTTGAGGCGTTTGGATGCCCTCGACCACGATGTAACGATACATGCTGAACACTTTCCGTTCCCACAGACGGTACAGGGACAGCAGTACATTCGCAGCGTGGCCCGCGAGGTCGGTGTCGAACTCAATTGACATGAGGATGGGATGAGACTCAAGAACAAGGTCGCAATCGTCACGGGAGCCGCCTCCGGCATCGGAGAGGCGACGGCTCTGCTCTTTGCGGAGCACGGGGCAAGCGTCGTCGCATCGGATATCGACCGAGAGGGCGCGGAGAAGACCGCAGCAGCAATCGTCGAACGAGGAGGGGAGTCCATCCCCGTACCGGGCGACGTTACCGACTCCGGTGAGGCACAAAGCATCGTCGGGAAAGCAATCGACGCCTATGGTGGACTACACATTCTTGTGAACAGCGCTGGAATCACTGCCCGCAGCCTCCCGCCGACCACGCATCCCGAAGAGGTCTGGGACCGCGTCATCGAGGTCAACCTCAAGGGCACCTATCTCATGGCTCTGCACGCCGTCCCGGAGATGGAGCGGGCAGGGGGCGGATCGATCGTGAACCTCGGTTCGATCATGAGCGTGGTGGGCTATCCGCCAAGCTGGAAGAGCGGGTTCAACCCGTATCCGGTCTCGAAGGGCGGAGTCCTCCAGTTCACCCGAAACCTTGCAATTGACATGGCGGCGAAGAACATCCGCGTGAACTGCCTCGGCCCCGGTTTTACGGAAACTCCCCTGACCAGATCGCTCACGGAGGACGCCGAAATGAAGGTCTCCCTAGAGAAGCGACACCCGATGGGGCGACTTGGCAAGCCCGAGGAAGTCGCCTACGCCGCGCTCTTCATGGCCTCGGATGAGTCGTCCTTCATGACGGGTTCTTACTTGCCGGTCGACGGTGGGTATACGGCACAGTAGCCCTCACTCTGCCCTGTCGAACACGAGGACGCGACTCTTCCATACCTCTCGGTGGATGCCCTCCAAGGCCTTGTGACTTGGCCGTTCGACCGCAAGCAACCGTTTCATAACCGGCAGGTCCGACTTTCCAAGGAACTCGCACCGCTTGAGAAAGCCGTTAATTGTCTGGCGTTCACCGCCTGTCAGAACGCAGTCGATTGAATCCAGGTGCGGCTCGAAAATTCGCTGGGTCACCGCGCATGCCTCGTCGTACAGCTCTCTACTCAGTCTGTCACGACTTCGCATGAATCTCCGCTGCGAAGACCCTCCCGCTCGATGTCGGTTCTTGACGTGACGGGTATCCGTCTTGGAGGCGAGCAGGCTTTTGTCTCGAACGACACCGATGGCGTATCTCCCCATCCTCAGGAGCACGACCCCAACCGTTACGTCGCGTTCGTATACCTCCTCGAGGCCCGAAACATCGTTCTCATCAGCATACCGGTCTTCCTCGATGGGAAAGGGTGGAAGCACCGCCCATGCTTTGTCGTCGTTCCAAAAGACTGCAGTTCCGGTCTCCGATTCGGGGACCGCTGCCAAGACCTCTCGAATCCAGTCACGAAGGGCGGGGCTTCCCGTCTCCTCCCCGGCGGGGGAGAGATTCAGAAAGGGCGTTGTTCCCACCCCCGAAGGCCGAAGGTACAGCGTCCTCATCTGCCCGTCGCCCTCGGCTATCTCATCCAATAATCTCCGAACGCGTGCCGGACTGGCAAAGAAGCGCTCCGATACCACAACCGGGCTTGAATGTCTGTTGACCACGGGAGTTTGCTCGCAGGGGAGTGAGTTTCTGAATTCTATCACCTAAAGGTGAGACGCCCTCTGTGGTAAGCTTTGAACCGAGAAACGACGACGGGGGAGAGCACGCATGCGGGTAGCCGTGGGTGGAGACCACGCGGGTTTCGATATGAAGAACCTGATCTCCGAGCACGTCAAGTCGCTCGGCCACATGGTCGTGGATGCGGGCGCCTACGAGTACGACACGCTCGACGATTTCCCCGACTTCTCCGAGGCGGTCGCGGTCCGGGTTGCCGACGGCACAGCCGACCGCGGCCTAATCGTGTGTGGAAGCGGTGTCGGAGCGAGCGTCGCCGCCAACAAGGTTCGCGGCATTCGCGCCGGGCTGTGTCACGACACCTACTCAGCGCGGCAGGGTGTCGAGCACGACGACATGAACGTCGTCTGCATCGGCGCACGCATCATAGGGGAAGAACTGGCCAAAGCGGTGGTAACGGCCTTCCTCTCGGCGAGTTTCATCGAGGATGAGGAGAAGTACGTGCGTCGACTCAACAAAGTGCTCGACATTGAGCGACGCAACGCCTGAAGCGGCTTGGCATCCCCTGATGGGAGATGCGCTTACCCCGAATACTCCCCGCCGATGAGCACGCCGACCGGTCGTTGCATTCTCTCGGCGTCCTCGAATGCTACGGAGATTCGGTCCGCGTCTCCGTCGTGCTCGACGAGGTAGTAGGTCATCCTCCAAGCATGAAGCGTCGGCTCCGTGATGAGGGCCGCCGAGTCGGTCGTGACGCCCCGACGAGTCCACCCACGGTATCCGATGAAGATGACGAGCGGCGCGGCGATGTCGACGGCCATGCCGCGAACCGAGTCGCCTGACTCGAAGAACCCCGTGTTTTGGATCATCACGACGGGCTTTCGCCCTCCGATCCACAGTCCTGCCGCTATCGGCATGCTCTCGGCCTCCCTTGCGATGGGGATGATCCGAAGCGAAGGGTCCGCCTGCAGCAGGTTGTACATGTGCCCGCTCTCGGTATCGGGCAGCCATACAACATCAGTCACGCCGTTCTTGTGCAGTTCTGCTTGAACGGCTGCAGGACTTAGGGTAAGCTCCGACATAGTTGGATTCCTCTCGGAATGCGTCTCGACTGAGGCGCTATTGTAGTCTCGCCCCCTAGGTCGGTCAACAACGGCGGGGAGGACAATGACCCGTCAGCCGCTTCAGGACATCAATTGCCCCCGATGTCAGACTAAGAATGTGCGCAGCTTCCGCTGGTGTCGCCGGTGCAGGACTCCGCTGGGCGGCTCGACCGATGAACCCCTGGATGTCTTGTACCCAGCCCAAAGGTGGAGACGTCTGGTGGCCTGGATTATCGATCTGCCGCTGTCTCCTGCCGCATTCGTCGTGGGTATCCTCTCGGCCGACATGGGCGGGCCGGCGATATCGACCGTGGCGCTCCTCGTACTCGGCATCGTCGGCGTCCCATACCAAGTCGTCCTGCTTAGGCGGGAGGGGCAGACCGTAGGAAAGCTATTGTTGCGAATCCGAATCGTCGATGAGGAAACTGGCGTCAAGGGCCCCATTTTCAAGAACATCGTGCTGCGTTACTTCGTCAACTGGCTCTTGACCCTCATCCCCCCTTACGTCGTCATCGACCACGCATTCATCTTCGCCAAGAACCGACGTTGCGTCCACGACTACTTGGCCGGCACCAAAGTCGTGACGGATTCTCCCCGCACTTGAATGACAACCAGAGTGAGGTGTCTTTCCTCAAACTGTGTTTGGCGCATCAGGCATCGTGTGTGGGAAGTCCGTCTTTCGGATCGGAAGCGGTTAGCTCCGACTCGATTCCACCACATCAACCTCAGGCGCATGAACACCATCAAGAATCCCCGGTTCAGGTCTTGGCAGCAAGCCCGCTTCATCGAGAATCTCCGGTACGAGGTGCTCCTGTCGGTAGGCCATCACGTGTACTCCGGCGATGCCCGGAATCTCCTTGATCTGCTGGATCATCTCGATGCAGATGCGCTTGCCCTCGGTACGTGAACGCTTCCCTGCGCCGAGCAAACGTCTGATTACGGTGTCCGGGATAACGACGCCGGGGATGTTCTCTCGCATCCAGTAGGCGACCCTGGCAGACCGAAGCGGTCCGACGCCCACAAGAATGAACGCACGCTCGTGAAGCCCCATGTCGACGACGCGCTCCATGAACGACCTCAAGCGCGGAACGTCGAAACAGTATTGGGTCTGGATGAAGTCCGCTCCCGCTTCGATCTTCTTCTTTAGTCGAAGCGGACGGAAGTCGTAGGGCGGCACGAACGGGTTGCTTGCCCCTCCAAGAAACAGGCGCGGTGGTGAATCAATGGTGCGACCGCTGAGAAACTGGCCCTTGTCACGGAGAATTCGCGCAGTTCTCAGCAACGTGATCGAGTCCATGTCGAACACGGGCTTTGCTTCGGGATGATCGCCCGTTCCGACTCCGTCGCCGGTCAGGCACAGGACATTTCGCACGTCGAGAGCGGCAATGCCCAGCAGGTCCCCTTGCATCGCGATTCTGTTTCGGTCGCGGCAAGCCAGTTGGACGACCGCATCGTATCCCGCCCGGCGAAGGAGGGCAGCTACGGCAACGTTCGACATGTGCGTGGTGGCTCCCGATGCGTCGGTGGCGTTGATTGCGTCGCACGAGTCGCCGATGACCTGCGCGTGGTCGAGCACGGCTTGCGGGTCGGCGCTGTCAGGGGAGAGGAGTTCCGCCGTTACGGCGAAACGACCAGCCCGCAGGACTCGTTCCAGTCGGGAACCCGACTTCATTCAGCCCACCCGGCTGGCCGCTTGTTTACGCTGGAGCTGATGTCGTTGATCCAAGACGAGGTGCCTTCGAGCCTTCGGTCGGTAGGTGTGAGAACCTCGTGGATTCCGGCGCCGAACTGCGGCATCCTCTGCGACCTTTCCCAGGCCTCCACCCACACACAGCGCATGTCGGGCTCGATCTCGCAGTTCCCATTCAGGCGAACGCCTCCACACGGGCCGTTGCGAAGGTTTTTGGGACAGGTCATGGGACACGTCATCCCGGTGTTGTGCAGGACACAATCCCCGCACATCTTGCAGTCGAAGATGAGGCCCTTCGTAACTCTCTCGCCGGGTACGAAGACTTTCTCGACCAGTCCTCCCGGATTCAGTCCGTTGCGAAAAAGACGCAGAGCGGCAAGCGTCGCTACATACGCGATTTCGAGGATGCGAGGACGGTCTTGAAGCCGTCGAAGGGCCATGGCGATTGACGTGCAGAAGCTGTTCGGTGGTGTCGGATGCGACAAATACTATACAGTATTGTTGTCGTCGCTTTCAGTAGACTCGCCCATGTAGAGGATTTGAGTCTCAATCCACGTTCGCGCTGTCCCACACACTCTTGCAGACACTCCAGCCCACCTCAACCGAAACCAGGACAGAAGAGCTGGGACCGCACCTTGATCCCGTTGGGGTAATGTCCGGTTTTCTGGATGTCGATTACCCGGTACTGCTGGATAGCGCTCTTGTGCGACCCGGACTGGGGCAGCATTCCTACGTAACCGCCGATCCGTTCCTAATCATGCGCTCGAAGGGCGGCCATGTAGAAGTCATTGAGCGTGATGGCGTATCTGTGCAGAAGGACAATCCGTTTTCGGTCCTCCATCGATTGCTTGCGGATTTCAAGACGAATCGCTGCGAGGATGGGCCTCCGTTTCAGGGGGGAGCGATAGGCTATTTCGGCTACGAGATGGGTGGTCTGCTCGAACGACTGCCGGGAACCGCCGTCGATGATCTTGGCCTGCCGGACATGAGCGTAGGGTTCTTTGACTGGGTCGTCGCATTTGACCATGCAAGTGGCCGGTCATGGCTAGTAACAACCAAGTTCAGCAAGGAAGGGCGCGCCCAGTGGGTGAGGGACCGTATCATGAACACGAGCGTCTCCTCACCCTATACGAATGGATTGCCCACTATCGCTACCAGTCTTCGTTCGAACTTCACACGCGAGCAGTACGTCGAGGCAGTGAAGCGAGTGAAAAGGTACATCGCCGCCGGCGACATCTACCAAGCGAACATCTCTCAGCGATTCGAGGCCAACGTCGATACGGACGCATGGACACTCTACCAATCCCTGCGAAACACGGCTCCCGCGCCGTTCGGGGCCTACTTAGGGTTCCCTGAGTCTAGTGTGCTGAGTGCTTCCCCGGAACAGTTCCTGCGTGTAGAAAACGACTTCGTGGAAACCCGTCCAATGAAAGGCACCCGTCCGAGGGGAGCTAATAACGAAGACGACATCCGTCTCGGAAGGGAACTCGCCGCAAGCGAAAAGGACCGCGCCGAGAACATCATGATCGTCGATCTCCTTCGCAACGATCTCGGCAGGGTCTGCCTGCCGGGAACCATCCGGGTGCCGGAGCTGTTCACCGTTGAGAAGTACCCGAATGTGCATCAGCTCGTCTCCTCGGTGACCGGTAGGCTCCGGCCAGAGCATGATACGGTCGATTTGCTGAAGGCATGCTTTCCCGGCGGGTCGGTTACCGGCGCGCCGAAAATCCGGGCGATGGAGATCATCGACGAAATCGAACCTGTGCAGCGGGGCATCTACTGCGGCGCCATCGGCTACATCGGTTTCGACGGCTCCATGCAATTGTCCATCCCTATACGCACGATGGTAGCGAAGGGGCAGCGGGTCTACTTGCAGGTCGGTGGCGGCATCGTTGCCGACTCCGATCCCGATGCCGAGTACCAAGAGACGCTCGACAAGGCGCGTGGAGGACTGGAAGCGCTGGGCATCTCCGGTTTGCAAACGCAACGGCTTGGAGTATCATAGTTCGCCGAAACCGACACAAAGAAATCGACTGAGGGTTCGACATGGGATACGTTAGCTTCGGTTGGACAGGCGAAGTACGAAACATCAAGGTCGAGTTGGACGAGCAAGAGAGCGTCTGGTATACGGTCCACTCCGACGGCGAGGGCAACGATGACCCGATAATGACGCGCATCTTCGGTACGAACCGTCTCCCCACGCCCTGGACCGGTGAGACCGACAAAGACACCGTCATCAAAGAGCTAGCCGACCGCAACCCGCACGCGTCCGTCGCGTAGAGTTTCAGAACATCGTCTTACCGTATCGGTCACGGTTTGCCGTGTCCCGCTCCGTGTGTGTGGCCGATAGGGTTGCGGATCTCCATGACTGCTTGGCCAAACTCTAGTCTGTCAGAACTTCTTCCATAACCCTCATGAAGTTCTCACCAAGAATCTTGCGGATATCTCCTTCGGAGTAGCCGCGCCTGACCAGTTCATCGGTGATCAGCGGGACCTTCGTGCAGTCTTCCATTCCCTCTGGCATGGTCGCTCCGTCGAAGTCCGATCCAAGTCCGACGTGGTCGACTCCCGCGACCGATACCATGTGGTCGATGTGGTCGACGATCTCGGTGTAGTGCGGTTTGCGTAGTTCGGCGACCTTCTCGTCTTGAAGATCGTCAATTTCCCGCAGCGCGCTCTTCAGGCTGTCCGAGTCTTGCGGATGGTCCTTTTCGGCCCTTTTGACAGCTTCGGTCTTCTCATCGTCGAGGGTGGCCTTGGCAACGCGGTACGCCTCGCCCACGAAGGTGATCTCGTAGTTGACGCCGATGACGCCTCCGTTGTCGGCGACTGCCCGGATCTGGTCGTCGTCCAAGTTTCGAGGGGCGGCACAGATGACCTTCGCCGACGAGTGGGAGGCGATGACTGGCTTGATGCTGGTCTCGATGGCGTCCCGGAAGGTGGCGGGCGCTACGTGCGAGATATCCACCAGCATTCCGAGCCTGTTCATCTCCCGCACCACCTCCTTGCCGAAGTGATTGAGTCCCCCATGCCTCGGTTCGCCAAGGACGCCGTCGGCCCAGTTGTTGGTGTTGTTCCATGTGAGCGTCATGTAGCGCGAGCCGAGCCGGTGATACATTCGCAGGATGGACAGATCGTCGTCGATTGAATGTCCGCCCTCGACGCACAGGACGCCTACGAGCTTCCCTGCGTCGGTGATTCGCCGCACGTCGTCCGCCGTCGTGGCCTGCTCGATCTGATCGGGATAGTCCCGCATGAGAGTGTGGAACGAGTCCATGTAGTCAAGGGTCACCTGGACGACCTTCTTCTTTTCGATCCAGCTTGGGGAAGCAAAACAGGCAAAGAACTGGACGTTCTGGTTGCCCTCCCTCATGCGGGGAAGGTCCATGTGCGTCTTCTCCTGGGGCTGTCCGATGTCTACGCCGTGGCGGGTGGGCCACGCGAGGCTGTCCGAGTGCGTGTCGACGACGAGCGACGAGAAATGTATTTCTCTTGCTTCTTTACTTATGCTCATGTTTTCCCCTCATCTCTCTCTAGCCCCGAATGCCCTCATAGAGTACCTGGCTGCCCATTACGAATAGAAGCAGGACGAGCAGCCTGACAAGCCAGGCACCTTGAATTCTCACAGCGAGGCGTGCCCCGATCTGTCCGCCGATGAGGATGCCAATCCCCGCGAATAGCACAGTAGGGAACCACTGAACGTGAAAGAGGGAGGCGTGTACCACCGATCCTACGGTCGAGTAGAACGAGAGGGCGAATACTGAGGTCGCCACCGCCACGCGCACCGGGAAGTTAAAGACGCTCACAAGCAGGGGAGTTCTGAGGAACCCTCCGCCCGTACCGAAGAAGGCGGATACGAATCCGATGGCGAAGTTCATCGAGGTGGCCAGCGGTTCGTTGAAGTGGTAACGAAATCGCTGACCGCGCTTTGTGTCGATGCTACGCTCCTTTATGAACGACCTGAAAGTCCGCATTCTCTTGGGCCTTTTGACTCTCCTTGGCATATAAGACCGTACAAGCAGTTGAGTCGCAAGGACGACCAGCAGTAGGCCAAATAGAATACGAAACAGACTGCCGCCTATGTTCGCGACCACGAAAGGGGCAATCATAGAGCCTGGAATTGCGACGGCGGCAAAGAGAATCCCGCTCCTCAGGTCGACGAACCCCAAGCGCGTGTAGGTGTGCGTACCTGCAAAGCTGTTCAAAGCAACAAGGGTCAGAGAAGTGCCTGCCGCGATCTCGGGATCGAAATCGAACAGAAGGAGCAGCATGGGAACGAAAATGACCCCTCCGCCAGTGCCGACCATGACACCGAAGGTGGCCGTCACGCAGCCAAGGATCACCAGCGCCAGCCATTCAACCATCTGGCAAGTCTATGACCGTGATCTCACTACTCTGACACCTCACGCAACGCTTGGTCTATGTACTCGGGCGGAACATCACTTCGCGTCACGGCGTTCCCAATGCCGTCCAAGAGCACCCATCGGATTCTTCCGCCCACCGTCTTTTTGTCCATGCTCATCGCGTCTTTGATGGCTGCCGGATCGGCGTCCCGGTACTTGAGTGGCAGCCCGTACGCTTCCAGCACGGAGCGCTGCCGAACGATGTCCACGTCACTCAACAGGCCCATCTTCTTTGAG
>JAPPDQ010000393.1:5406-20703 GCA_028875495.1 Chloroflexota bacterium | reverse complement strand
CTTCTCCGGCAGCCGTTGGGCCGGTAAAGTAGTAATAGTAGTACGCGTAACGGTTCGGAACTCGCATCTCGCAATCTACTGTAAAGGTGTTGGAGAACCTGTGTCAAGGTTGCATTCGGTCAATTCGGTGCGTCATACTGCCCGGTGCCGAGGAGGATTTACCACAGAGGACGCGGAGAGCGCGGAGAGGAAGAAGATAGAAAGTAGGCCTATGGGGGTGGGTTTTGGAAGGTGATGATTTTAGATTCCTCGCTGCGCTCGGAATGACAGGTTTGGGGACGTTGCGGGTCATTTTCATAGATTCGGCGGATCGTCGATACAGTCGCAACGTATTGGTACGAGGACAGTGTCTAACCACCTAATGCTAACTGAAGAAGAGCAGCTACTCCGTACGGCGGTGCGAGAGTTTGCAGATGACATGCTCGCGCCGAGGGCATCCAGGTACGATCAGAGCGGTGAATTCCCTGCCGACAACGTCGCCGGTTTGGCCGAGCTTGGGCTGTTCGGGCTAGGCATCGACGGAGCCTATGGCGGGAGCGGAGGGACGGCTCGACAGGGAGCCATTGTCGCCGAGGAGCTGGCGCGGGGATGCACGGCAACGAGCACGGTGTACGTGGCGCACCAGTCGCTAGCAGCCCAGTTCATCCACATGCACGGGACGGAGGAACACAGGCAGAGGTACCTTCCTGGCATGACGGCGGGGAAGACGATTGGAGCGTTTGCGCTCACGGAGCCGGGGGCGGGCAGCGATGCGGCAGGTATCCGCACGACGGCCAAGCGAGACGGCGACGACTACGTGCTGAACGGGTCGAAGGTGTTCATCACCAACGCGACTGAGGCCGGAGTACTCATCGTGCTTGCGTCGCTCGATCTCAGCCTTGGGTCGCGGGGGTTCGTGGCACTGATCGTCGATGGCGACGCGTCGGGCATGACGATCAATCCCATGCACGGGAAGATGGGGATACGGGCATCCTCCACATGCGAGGTGTTCTTCGATGACTGCCGAGTACCCGTTACGAATAGGATGGGCGAGGAGTACGAGGGGTTCAGGGCGACGATGGAGGTGCTGAACGCCAGCCGGATCGGGATAGCGGCGCAGGCGGTGGGCGTGGCGCAGGCGGCCTACGAGGAGGCATTGGAGTACGCGAAGCAGAGAAAGGCGTTTGGGAAGACCATCTCGGAGATGCAGGGCATCCAGTGGATGATCGCCGACATGGCAACGGAGGTGGAGGCGGCGCGTCTGCTGGTGATGCAGGCGGCGACGCTGCTCGACGCGGGCAGGCCGTTCGTGAAGGAGGCCTCGATGGCGAAGCTGTTCGCGTCGCGGGTCGCGGTCGAGACGGCGGACAGGGCCGTGCAGATACACGGAGGGGTCGGGTATTTTTCCCCGTCGACGGTGGAGCGGCTGTACCGGGACGCGAAGATTACCGAAATCTACGAGGGGACATCCGAGATACAGAGGATGATAATTGCGCGGAACGTACTTGGGGAGTGAGAGTGACACCAAGGGGAGACAAGGCATATTACCCTCACCCCAACCCTCTCCCAGGACGGGAGAGGGGGTAGAGCAAAACTCTGTGATTGGTGTGGAATGAGGAGTATAAGGCACTCGCTCTATTGACGAAGTGCCGTGGTGTAGAGCCTGAAATGACGCCAGCAAACATCTTAGATTCCTCGCTGCGCTCGGAATGACAGACACTCATGCCAGTCTCCATCTGCATGAATGACTGGAATCGCCAATCCAACCAAACAAGCAAACTAAAACGATAGGAGAAGATCTTGAAGAAGAACAACGTCCTGCGCGATCTGATCAATGAGGGCAAGCCAACCATTGGGACGCACGTGCATACGGTGTGGCCGGGAATCGCGGAGGTGATTGGGTATTCCGGCACGATCGACTACGAGGAGTTCACGAGCCAGTACGCTCCGTACGACCGGTTCTCGCTGGACAATTTCGCGCGGGCCATCGAGCTATTCGACCACATGACCTCGATGATCAAGGTGGACCAGGAACCTCGGACGTACCTGGCAGAGAAGGCGACGGGGTCGGGCATACAGAACCTGCTGTTCGCGGACATCCGGACGGTGGACGACGCGCTGGAATCGGTGCGAGCCGTGCGGCCGGAAACGCCGTCCGCGGGCGGCATCGCGGGGGCAACGAGCACGAGGGACATGGGCTACGTGTTCCCCGGCGTGTCGCTGGCGGACTGGGTGAAGATGGCGGAGGAGGCGGTGGTCGCGATTATGGTCGAGAAGCGCGAGGCGGTGGAAGACTTGGAGGCGATCCTCGACGTGCCCGGCATCGACATGGTGCAGTTCGGGCCTGGCGACTACTCGATGAGCATCGGACGAGCGGGAGACTACACGCACCCGGAGATCATGGAGGCACAGAAGTTCACGATCGAGACGTGCATCGCCAAGGGCATCCGCCCACGGATCGAGATCGGCAAGTGGGAGGACGCGAAGCCGTACATGGACATGGGCGTGATCGATTTCTGTATCGGGACGGACGTGAACATCATCTACGACTACATGCAGGAACAGGGCGGGGAGCTGGCGAAGGCGCTGGGGAGGTAGAGCCTCACGAATGGCCTCCACGTTCGTGTATGATGTTCCCGTAGCATCACACCATCGGAGGCGGTCTCATGGGATGGCAGGAGAATAAGGCGGACCTCAAGAGCCACTGGGACGAGAACGGCTGGGTGTTTGTGCGCGGGTTCCTGGACGCGGATGAGGTGGCCGGCCTTCGCAAGGAGATCGACCGGTATATCGACAAGGTCGCGCCGACGGTACCCGAATACGAGGTCATGTACGACGTGAAGGGCAAGCCGGAGACTCTCAAGCGTCTCGGCCACATGTCGAAGTACGACGAGTATTTCAGTGACCTGATCCATACCGGAAAGTTCATGGCCCTTGCGGAACTGCTGCTTGGCGGGGACGTAGCGCCGCAGTACTGCCAGCTATTCAATAAGGCCGCCCGCGTGGGCGTGGAGACGCCAGCGCACCAGGACTCCTACTACATTCCCCTGCAACCAAACGAAGCGCTGACGATGTGGTTGGCGCTCGACACTGCAGACGAGGAGAATGGCTGCCTGCGGTACATATCCGGCGCTCACAAGCTTCCCGTTCGACCGCATGGGCCGACGGAGATCTTCGGCTTCTCACAGGGGGTGACAGACTACGGTGACGCAGATTATGCCGCCGAGATGCCCGTGCCGGCGGAACCGGGCGACGTTGCCATTCACCACTGGCAGATGGTGCACCGTGCAGGACCTAACACGAGCGACCGCGACCGATGGGGACTGGGTTCCGTCTACCATGTAGCGGGCGCGAAGCCGGACGCCGAGTTGCAGGAAGCGCGGGCGCGAGACCTTGAGAAGAAACGCGCCGAGTGGGCCGCCAAGGGCAAGTCGGGTCGCTAGCAGGCCGTAGGCAGGACTCCCATGCCGCTGTACTATCCCGTTTTCCTCGATCTCCGCGGACGGCGCGTCGTCGTGGTCGGCGGCGGGGCGATGGGGGAAGAGAAAGTCACACGACTCATGCCGTATGGGGCGGAGGTCGTCGTGGTGAGTCCCGACGTGACGGATGAGGTCGCGGGACACGCGGAAGACGGGCAGGTCGAGTGGATCAAGCGACCATATAGACGGGGCGACCTCGAAGGGGCGTTCATCACCATCGTGGCCGATACGAGCGACGACGCTGTGAATGAAGCCGTCTCCGAGGAAGCCCGCGAGCGGAACGTGCCTCTGAACGTCGCGGACGTGACTCATCTTTGCACATGGATAACGCCGTCGGTGGCGCGCCGGGGCGAGGTGATCGTGGCGACCTCGACAGGCGGGGCGAGTCCGGCACTGGCGCGGAGGTTCCGAGAGATACTGAACGGCGAGTGCCGGCTGGAGTCGCGGCATGAGCTCATGGACTTCGCCGATCTCGCCCCCCTACTCTCCGAGGCTCGATTGCAGTTGCTCGACAAGGGGATTCGGTTGAACCTCGACCACTGGCAGGCGTGCCTCACGGACGAATTGATCGATCTCGTGCAGGAGGGGGATGTAAAGCGGGCGAGGAAGGTATTGATGGACTCTTTGCTCGTAGGGACGACGTGCGACTGCACCGATGACGGTTGCCAGATGTACGAGGAGATGGCGCAGCCGGCCCCTGCCGCACGGTAGAGACCGCGACCAGGAGGTCCGGGCTTGAAACTCTCACGAACAGTCCGCGTCGGCTCCAGGTCGAGTCCGCTCGCACTGGCGCAGACCGAAGAAATCCTCTCGCTCCTTAAAGCGCGATTCGCGGATGTGCGGTTCGATGTTGTGCGCCTGTCCACAAGCGGCGACCGGAATGCCACCGCCGTACTGACCTCGCTGGGACGCGGCGCGTTCGTCAAAGACATTGAACTCGCCATGCTGGACGGTGAGATCGACATTGCCGTGCACAGCGCGAAGGACGTTGGGCCGGATATTCACGATGGGCTGAGGATACTGCCAGTTGGGGAGCGTCAGGACGCGCGAGACGTTTTAGTGTCGAAGGCGGGGCTGTCGCTCATGGGACTGCCGGCGGGGTCTCGTCTGGGAACTGGGAGTCCGCGGCGGAAGGCGCAGATCAAGTCCATCCGGCCGGATGTCGAGGTGTTGCCGATACGCGGCAACGTGGGAACGCGGCTGGAAAAGGCGAGGGGCGCGGACTATGACGGCGTTGTGATCGCGGCGGCAGGACTCGCGCGGCTCGGCAGGCTGTCGGAGGCGACGGAGTTTCTGGACGTCGAGCAGGTCACGCCGGACGTTGGGCAGGGAACGCTTGTCGCCGAATTTCGACGGGAGGACGAAGAGATGGACACGATTCTGTCCTCCATCGTTTTCGAGGCCACGGCCTCTGCGTTCCGTGCGGAGAGGGCGTTCCTCGATACGATTGGTGGGGGGTGTACGGCGCCGGTTGCGGCTTATGGGGAGACCGACGGTCAGCGGATGCGTATGTTTTGCATGGCGGCGACACCGGACGGCGAAAGGATCGTGAGGTCGCAGATGGAGGGAGACGTGAGCGAGGTGGAAGAGATTGGAAGGCTGGCGGCCAAGACGCTGCTGGAATCGGGGGCGTCGGAGTTTGTTCAGGGTGGATGAGCGGGTGACGGCCATGGGACCAGCACTTGACCAACGTAGTTTTGACGTTACAAATCACCCTCACCCTAGCCCTAGCCCTCTCCCACGACGGGAGAGGGGATAAATCGCTATCAGTCCGATTCTTGTAATCAAGTGGACTGAGTACAAGGTAGACGACGACGAAAACGAACATGTCATATCGGGAAGAAACCGGAAGAGAAATCCCCTTCGTCGGGTGGGTGGCGCTCGTCGGCGCGGGGCCGGGGGATCCGGAGCTGCTGACAATCAGGGGGCGACGGTACCTTGAGGCGGCCGACGTGGTGGTATATGACCGGCTTGTGGACCGACGGCTGCTCGGACATGCGCCGAGAAACGCTGAACTGATCGACGTGGGTAAGAGGCCGGGGGGACCGCGCGACCGGCAGGAGGAGATCAACGCGCTGCTCGTCGAACGGGCGCAGAGTGGCAAGCGAGTGGTCCGCCTGAAGGGGGGCGACCCCTTCATCTTCGGGCGAGGCGGCGAAGAGATCGCGGCGCTTGCGGAGGCGAATATCCCGTTCGAGGTGGTGCCAGGCATCACGTCGGCCATTGGGGCGCCGACGTACGCGGGCATCCCGTTGACGCATCGTGGGGTGGCGTCCTCTCTGACGATTGTCACAGGGAGCGAATCGCCTGATAAAGATGGCGGGTTGGTGGACTGGGACCTGCTGGCGAAGTCCTGGGGTACCCTAAGCCTGCTGATGAGTTGGGAGAATTTGCCAGCGATCTCACAGGCGCTGATCGATGGGGGGCGGGCCGAGGACACTCCGGTCGCCGTCGTTCAGTGGGGCACTTGGGCGAACCAGAGAACGGTAGTCGGATCACTTGCAGATATCGCCGAGCGGGCCCGACGTGAGGGACTGAGTAATCCGGTCGTGGTGGTTGTAGGCGAGGTGGTCAATCTAAGGGCCGTGTCACGCTGGTTCGACAACCGGCCACTCTTCGGCAAGAGGGTGCTGGTGACACGATCTCGAACGCAGTCGGCTGATCTCGTCGACCTGTTGGAAAGGGCGGGAACCGAGCCTGTGGAGGTGCCGACCATCGAGATTCAGCCGGTTGAGGATTTTTGCGAAGTCGATGCAGAGCTTGCCCGTCTGACCGAATACAACTGGATTGTGTTCACGAGTACGAATGCCGTGGAACAACTCTTCGGACGGCTGCACGCGCAGGGCCGGGACGCACGGCAGTTGCACGGCTCGCGGCTGGCGGCGATTGGGACAGCGACAGCGAGCGCGTTGAGTGAACGCGGCATTGTCGCCGACCTCATTTCGCGGGAGTCGGTGTCGCAGTCGCTGATCGACGGTCTCACAGAGCAGGGGGTCGTGGGGAAGAACATACTTCTGCCCGGAGCCGAGATTCGCCCAGACCGATTGAGGCGTGGGCTGGAAGGTCTGGGGGCGGAAGTGCGAGAGGTGACGCTGTACAGGACAGTGGCGCCTTCGGGCGCGGGCGAACGACTAGCCGAAGTGCTGGATGTCGGGGTCGATGTCGTGACGTTTACCAGCTCTTCGACGGTGACCAATCTCCTGGCGCTGCTGGGGGGTGACGCATCACGGCTGGAAGGTGCAAGGGTAGCCTGCATCGGGCGTGTGACCGCTGAGACGGCACGCAAAGCCGGACTGAACGTCGATATTCTCGCCGAGGACTCGACGGCGGGTGGACTCGTGAACGCGATAGTTGCACACTATATTGCCGAAGGGTCACGGGCATGAGCAGCTTTCCGGAAAACCGAATGAGGCGCTTGAGGGCGACCCCGGCGCTCCGTCGTCTGGTGCAGGAAACGCGGCTGTCCGTTTCCGATCTGATTCATCCGATGTTCGTTGCCGAGGATGTTGATGAACGACGCGAGATCGAGCCGATGCCGGGGATCTTTCAGCATTCCCTCGATAGCCTGAAGTCGGAAGTCGAGGCCGTCGCGGGGTTGGGGATTCCGGCGGTGCTGGTGTTCGGTATTCCGTCGCACAAGGACGAGGTTGGGTCTCAGGGATACGCGCCGAACGGTATCACTCAGCAGGCGATCCGGGCGATCAAACGGGTACAGCCGGAACTGGCGGTGATAGGTGACGTGTGCATGTGCGAGTACACATCGCACGGGCATTGCGGGATTCTGCTGGATGACGGCACCGTGGACAACGACCAAACACTGGAACTCCTCGCTGAGACCGCGGTCTCGCAGGCCGACGCGGGCGTCGACATCGTCGCGCCATCGGCCATGATGGACGGGCAGGTCGGGGCCATCCGCGATGCGCTGGACGACAACGACCACGAGAATGTGCCGATCATGGCGTATTCGGCGAAGTACGCTTCGTCATTCTACGGTCCGTTCAGGACGGCTGCGGAGTCCGCGCCGCAGACGGGTGACCGCAAGGGATATCAGATGGACCCGCCGAACGTGAACGAGGCGATGCGCGAGATCGAGCAAGACATCCTCGAAGGGGCGGACATCGTCATGGTCAAGCCCGCGTTGGCGTACCTGGATGTCATCGCGAAGGCAAAGCAGCGCTTCGACACTCCTCTAGCCGCCTACAACGTCAGCGGCGAATACTCCATGGTGAAGGCCGCGGCCGGGAACGGCTGGATCGACGAGCGGCGGATTGTCATGGAGATACTGACGGGCATCAAGCGGGCGGGGGCGGACATGATAATGAGCTACCACGCGAAGGATGTGGCGGGGTGGCTGGCTGAGGAGCGCTAGTCCTCCGGTCGTAATCCGTAGACGATTCTTGTGAAGGACAGGGACCTGTACGTTGGGGCGCTAAAGAGCCGCAGTTTGTGCATGGGCCAGTAACGGAACCGGACTTTTCCTTCAATGTCGTCCAGACCAAAGGGGCCACGCTGCCGGCTATCGGTGCTGTGGGCACGGTTGTCGCCGAGCAGAAAATACTCGTTGTCCCCTAGGTTCCACGCGACGTCTTCCAGTCCGATAACGGCGGGGAGGCCACCGAGATAGTCCTCGTCAAGAGGTTCGTCATTTATCAGAATGACGCCTTCCGACTGGCGCACAATCTCTCTCGGCAGGCCAACCAGGCGCTTGAGATGACGTCGTTCGTCGTCGGGCCCGTCACGGACGACAACTAGTTCTCCCCTTGCAAAGCTGAATGACCTTCCGCGGAATCTACTCACGAGCAGACGGTCACCTTCAGAGAAGGTCGGGGTCATGCTGTGGCCACGGACGACGTATGGCTCGACATTCAACAAAGGTGGAGTCTCCCGGGAAATCTTCGCAATGAGCCTGAGCGCACTTGGACGCTAGAGGGCAATCAGTGGAGGTGGGCGTTTGAGTGGTCGGGGTGACTGGACTTGAACCAGCGACCTCGTCGTCCCGAACGACGCGCGCTACCAACTGCGCCACACCCCGACTGTGAGGATTGTAGCGATGATGGGCCTTCCTTACAAGGTTATGGGGTATCAGTAACTGTTCAGTCTTCGTGATTTGAAATGGGAAGGCCCCCTCTCTGTATCTCTCTCCCGGCGGGCTGACAGGGGTAGGCATTCAGCTATTGCTCCACTTTGAAAGCAACCCTGCCACTCTCATTCTGAACGTAGCGAAGCGGAGTGAAGAATCTAAAATGTCCGTCCCAAGGCAGCGCCGACATGGAGAATTCCTATCCCGTCGGGGAGGATGCGGATGGCGCGCCAACTAACCCGTCTTGCAGTCATGAACTTTAGCTTCCTCGCTACGCTCGGAATGACAGGAGTTGCGGTGGTCGGATCATAGCTGTAATCCCATTTCACCTACCCCTGTCAGCCCCGGCAGGGGGAGATTGTAGAGGAGATTGGCCGCAAATCGCCGATTAGCCGAAACGTATTGACCACGTTCCCTTGCGAGAGTAGGCTTAGCCGGTAGGCATATCGCGTCAGGACTCATGAGCATCCGAACGGAGCCAGAACCGCAGCCGGCCGTTGAACATTCCCCCGTCCCCGTCCGGCGCGGACCGATTCAGCGCGCAGCAGACCGGTTCCCCGCTATCGAGTCGTTTGCCTATCCCGACTTTCGCTGGCTCTGGGTGAGCGCCCTGACCTCGTACCTCGGCATGAACATGCAGTGGATCACGAGGAGCTGGCTCGTGCTGAAGCTGGCCGACGACTCGCCGCTCGCGCTCGCCTCGGTGATCGTGACGTTCGCACTGCCGATGACGGTCTTCTCGCCCATCGGGGGAGCGCTGGCCGACCGCATCTCGCGCAAGCGCATGATGCTCTACACCCAGGCGGGCAACGCCGTGTTGACTCTGGTCGTCGGTCTGCTGGACTTAACCGGCGTGATCGAGCTGTGGCACGTGCTGCTTTCAGGGCTGATAAACGGCTCGCTCATGGCGTTCAACATGCCGAGCCGGCAGGCCACGGTGTCCGACATCATCCCCAATCACAAGCTGATGAACGGGATGTCGCTGATGAGCTCGTCGATGAACGCCACGCGCATCATCGGCCCCGCTATCGCCGGAGTGCTCATCCTGTTCGTGGGAACCTCGGGCGTCTTCTTCCTGATTTCGGGAATATACGTACTGGCGGTGTTGACGGTGCTGCCAATTACGGTCGGCAGCGAGGGTCAGAAGAAGTCGGGGAGGGGCTGTCGTATGCGAGAAGATCGTCTCCGCTGCTGGGGCTGATAATCATGGCGTTCATCCCCATACTGTTCGGCATGTCTTTGTACGCTCTGATGCCGGCGTGGGCGAGGGAAACGCTGGACGTGCAGTCGGACAACCTCGGCGGGCTCTACGCCGTGATGGGCATCGGGGCCCTGATCGGGTCGCTGGGGCTTGCCAGCATTCCCCGATTCGAACGCCGGGGACTGCTGCTCCTTTCGAGCTGCGCGGTATGGGGGATAGTGCTCGCGGTCGTCGCGAAGATGGGATCGTACAACGTGGTGATGCCAATGCTGCTGTTCCTGGGGCTCGTGAGCTCGATGTTCATGTCGCTGAACATGACACTCGTGCAGACGTACACCAGCCCGGAGATGCGCGGCAGGATGATGAGCATCGTGATGATGACGTTTGGGGCGATGCCCCTGAGCGCGCTGCCGCTGGGTGCGCTTGCAGAGCGCATCGGCAGCGGGAACGCGCTGTTCGCGAGTGGGATCATGCTCACGGTGTTCAGCGTGGGGTTCGCGATAGTCTACCCGTCATTCCTGAAGATCAAGTAACTGCGGGATACGGGACTTGCCGTCGGTCCTGAAGGTGGAGTTAGGGCGGGTGACCGCGTGAAGAGTCACCGCAAAGATCACGAGGGGAAGAGAGGGGAACGGATTCTCCCCTAGACAACCGTAAAGTGTGATTGTCCTGTCTTGGTGGTAGTTACCGATATCCCGGCACGGCCCCGCGCGAGGGGTTAGCTCTACTCAGGGCGAACGGAAGTTACCGTAGAGGCAAGCCTACCGCATCGAGTCGGGGCGCTGCGGACTGCTGATCGGCTCGCGCCAGGGGTAGATGCCGCCGTCGTAGGAGTCGGGGCCCAGCTTGAAGTGTCTGGCCTGGTCTAGGGTCTCCACGAAGGGCATGTTGGGATCGAACCACGTCTCGGGCGATGTCGGGCGAGGCCCCGCCTTGGAGACGGCGCCGAAGGTCGGGCGGCCGATGATCTCCTCAAGCAGCCACGCGCAGTCGATGAGCTTGGCGACGTCGACGCCCGTCTCGACGCCCATGCCCTCCAGCATGTGGAAGAAGTCCTCGGTGGCCATCATCCCGGTCGCGCGTCCAGTGCCGCAGTAGGGGCAGCCACCTATGCCGCCGACGGTGCCGTCGAGCACAAGGGTGTCGTCCGGGGTAAGAGCGCGCATGGTGGCGTAGGCGGACGGGAGAGACATTCCCCGCGCGTTATGCAGGTGGAGGTAAAAGCGGCGGATGTGCGGCCACCTCTCCTTGACGGCGATCAGTTGCTCTTCGACGCGATGCGGGAGGCACCACGCCATGGGATCGAGGATGCCTACGCTCGTGACGGGTATGCTCGCCTCGTGCCAGACGGTGTGCGCGCGTTCGAGGATGTCCATACGCTGATCGAGCGAGAACTCGCCCACGAAGTTCGATCCCCACGCCGCCGCGACTCGTATCTCGGCCTCGGCGACACCTCGACTCTTGGCGTCCTCGACAATGGCAGGCCAGCTTGCAAACTCCTCTTCCTGCGACCGGTTGAAGTTGCGGCGTGTGAACACGTCGCAGAGGTGGGCGTTCAGGAAGGGCCGGGCATCCTCAATGGTGAGTGGCGGGACGAACCGCTGGGCGCGTTCGTAGGAGCGGCGGTTCACGAGGAGGGCCGTGTAGATGATGTTGGGGTTCGGCGTGAAGCGCTCCAGAACCTCTTCGATCCTGGCCATCTGGGGCGTGTACCGCGGGCTGACGAACGACCCGACGACGATGCGGGGCAGCCCGGTCTCGCCGAGGGCGTCCAGGAGGCGGACCTTGTCGTCGACGGAGATGTCGGCGGACTCGATCTGCATCCCCTCGCGCATCGTCTCGTCGCGGTACTCGATTGTGGGCCAGTGGGAATCCATGGGGTGTCCTGCTAGGCGCGATGCGGTGGTTTGAGGGGATAGTATAGGGGAATCTGGGGCGTGGTGAGTAGAAAGTAGTGAGTAAAGGGAGCGGTTCCGTTTAGGTGCTTAGGAGTCGTCCGACGGGTTGGATACCCCTTTTGGTATAATTGTCGGTCACCAGCTACCGTCGAGGAGAGTTGTCCTGAACATTACGCTTAGGCTGTTCGCAGGGTATCGTGAGCGAGTGGGACAGAGCGTCCTGGAACTGACGATGCCCGACAACGCGACGGTCGGCTCTGTGGCGCAGGTGGTCTTCGAGCGATATCCGGGGCTGATCGGGACACCGAACGCGCTGGTGATTGCCGTGAACCAGGAGTACCAGCAGCACGACTACGCGCTTTCCGAAGGCGACGAGGTCGCGTTGATTCCGCCGGTCAGCGGAGGGTCGGATGATTGAGATCACGTACGAGCCGCTCGACCCTGAAGCTATCACGGACCGGGTGCGCTCAAGGACGGCCGGGGCGGTACTCACGTTCCTCGGCACGACACGGGACAGCACGGCGGACCGGGATGTCTTGTACTTGGAGTACGAGGCGTACGAGCCGATGGCCGAGAAGAAGCTGTCGGAGGTGGCGCAGGAGATGATGGACAGGTGGCCGCTGACGGGCGTGGCGATCTCGCACCGTCTGGGGCGGCTGGAGATAACTGACATCAGCCTCGTGGTGGCGGTCGCGTCGCAGCACCGGAGGCACGCCTTCGAGGCCGCTCAGTACAGCGTCGACCGGCTCAAACAGGTCGTGCCTATCTGGAAGAAGGAATTCTTCAAAGGCGGCGAGGTGTGGGTGGAGAGCCCGGAGGACGTTGCGCTGCGGGAGGAGGCGGGGGTTTAATCGACCCTCGTTCTCATTGCCCCAACTACCGCTCTCTGCTATATTTGAAGATCACTGACGGAGGGATCGCATAGTGGCCTAGTGCGGGCGCCTGCTAAGCGCTTAGGGGGAGAAATCCCTCTCGTGGGTTCGAATCCCACTCCCTCCGCCATTTTGTAAAGCCCACACAAACGCGGACATGGAAGACTATTACATATGGACAATCGGCTGCCAGATGAATGTGGCCGATTCCGAGCGCCTCGAAAGCGCCCTTGAGCAGATGGGGCTGGGCAAGGCCGCCACTGCCAAAGAGGCGGACGTGGTGGTGCTGAACAGCTGTGTCGTCCGGCAGAGCGCGGAGGACAAGGTGGTCGGGATGCTCGGTCACCTGAAGCCGATGAAGCAGCAGGACGACGAGAAGGTCGTCGCGCTCATGGGCTGCATGGTCGGGCCCAAGGCGGACACGCTGGAGCAGCGGTTCCCGCAGGTGGACGTGTTCATGCGGCCTCAGCAATTCACGCCACTGATCGACCTGCTCGGCGACCGCATGGGCATCGACCCGGAGGGCTGCATTGGGCCGCTCACGGCGAGGCCGAACGTGACGGCTTACGTGCCGATCATTCACGGCTGCGACAAGTTCTGCACCTTCTGCATCATCCCGTATCGACGGGGGCGCGAGGCCAGCCGGACGATTCCCGATATCGTCCGGGAGGTGGAGCTTCTTGCGGCGAGGGGCGTTCGCGAGGTTACGTTGCTGGGGCAGAACGTTGACTCGTACGGGCATGATCTGGACGGGGACGTGGACCTGGGGCACCTTCTGAAAGCGGTGCATCCCATCGACGGGGTCGAGCGCATCCGGTTCCTCACGTCGCATCCGAACGACATGAGCGACCACATCATCGACACGGTGGCCGAGCTGCCGAAGGTCTGCGAGCACATCAACCTGCCGTTCCAGGCCGGAGACGACGAGGTGCTCTCGAGGATGAAGAGAGAGTACACGAACGACGACTATCGCAGGCTCGTCGACAGGATTCGGGAACGCATCCCCAACGTGTCGATGTCGACCGACCTGATCGTGGGGTTCTGCGGCGAGACGGACGAGCAGTTCAATCGGACGTTGGAGATGGTGCGCGACGTGCGGTTCGACAAGGTCCACTCGGCGATGTACTCGACGAGGAATAACACGTTCGCGTCCCGGAAGTACGAGGACGACGTTCCGCAGGACGAGAAGAAGCGGCGGTTGACGGCAATCGACGAGCTTCAGGCGACGATTCAGGCCGAGATCAACTCGAAACTCAAGGACGAGACATTGGAAGTATTGCTCGAGGGGACGAAGCGCGGGCAGGTACAAGGACGCAGCCGAAGCGATAAACTGGTGTACGTAGAGGGAGGTGAAGACGCGGTAGGCCACACCGTGCCGGTGAAGATCGAACGGGCGGGGCCGTGGTCACTTGGAGGGCGAGTCGCCCTCGCCGCGTAGGTGAATGGAGGCCAACTATGGTAATCGCTGAATCTCCCAAGACGCCGATAATACCGATAACTGAGATCGAGCAGTCCGCCTTTTGCCAGACGGACGACGAGCTTCAGGCCAAGTCGCTGGAAGAGGAATTCGAGGCGGGAGTCCGGTGGCAGAAGATACCGATCTCCTACCTCAAGGCCAAGCCGGAAGAACTGGACGCGCGGATCGCGGAAGCCCGAGCGAGGCTGGGCGAACAAGTGGTCATTCTCGGTCACCACTACCAGCGGAACGAGATCATCAGGTTCGCCGATTTCCGGGGAGACTCGTTCAAGCTCTCGCAGTTCGCCGCGAGCCAGGGGAAAGCCGAGAGCATCATATTCTGCGGTGTCCACTTCATGGCCGAGACGGCGGTCATCCTGAGCCAGGACCACCAGCGGGTCATCCTGCCCAACCTGACGGCGGGGTGCTCGATGGCCGACATGGCGCACATCGACGACGTGCTGGACTGCTGGGACGACCTGACGGATGTCCTCCCGAACAGTACGACGGTGCCCATCACGTACATGAATTCCACTGCGGCCATCAAGGCGCTGTGCGGTCGAGAGGGCGGCATAGTGTGCACCTCATCGAACGCCGCCGCGACGTTCGAGTGGGCGCTCGGAAGGGGCGACAAGATCCTGTTCCTCCCCGACCAGCACCTCGGCAGGAACACGGCGGTGCGGTTCGGCATCGGCCTCGACGAGATGATCATCTGGAACCCCTTCAAGCCCCTCGGCGGCAACTCCGAGGAGGTCATCGACCGGGCGAAGATCGTCCTGTGGCAGGGGCACTGCTCGGTACACACGCGGTTCTCCGTGAAGCAGATCGAGGAGGCGAGGCGTCAGTACCCCGATGTGAACGTCATCGTGCACCCGGAGTGCTACATGGAGGTCGTCCAGGCGGCTGACGCCAACGGTTCGACCGAGACGATCATCAAGACCATCGAGGAGGCGCCGAGCGGCACGACGTGGGCGGTGGGGACGGAGATCAGCCTCGTCAACCGCATCGCGCAGGAGAACCCCGACAAGAAAGTCTTCTGCCTCGACTCGGTCGTCTGCCCCTGCTCGACGATGTACCGCATCCACCCGGCATACCTCTGCTGGATACTGGACGGGCTGAACGAGGGCGTCGTTGTAAACGAGATCACCGTGGACGACGAGATGAAACGCGACGCGAAAGTCGCCCTCGACCGGATGCTGCAGGTCGTCTGACCCGGCAGGCAATCCGACTCCGCGAGTAGCTCGTCACGATGGACATCTCTCAAGCCGAGATCGACGAGGTCGTGCGCACCGCCCTGCTCGAAGACCGGGCCGACGCCGACATCACGACCGA
>JAPPDQ010000393.1:990-5396 GCA_028875495.1 Chloroflexota bacterium | reverse complement strand
TCCGTGCGGTGCCTTGCAGGTCGGCGGGTACGAGTGTCTCGGTCGTGATGTCGGCGTCGGCCCGGTCTTCGAGCAGGGCGGTGCGCACGACCGAGACACTCGTACCCGCCGACCTGCAAGGCACCGCACGGATCATCCCCAAGGCCGATGGCGTCCTGGCCGGGGTCGAAGTTGCAGAGGCCGTGTTTCGCGCGGTCGACTCCTCACTGGAATTCAGGGCCATCCGCTCGGACGGCGCGCGGTTGCGAGTTGCTGACTCCACTGGAGAGTCAGACGCGATTGCCGAGCTGTCGGGAAGCGTGGCGTCGATTCTCAGGGGCGAGCGGGTGGCGCTCAATTTCCTGCAGCACCTGAGCGGCATCGCCACGGAGACCGACCGGTACGTGCGGGAGGTGGCGGGCTACGACGCGGTCATACTCGACACGCGGAAGACCGCTCCCGGCCTTCGCAACCTGCAAAAGTACGCGGTCGCCGTCGGCGGGGGCACGAATCACCGGCGGGACTTGTCGGACGGAGTGCTCATCAAGGACAACCATCTCGCCGCGGGACGGCTGAGTGAGCTAACACTGGGAGGCATCGTACGGCGGATGCGGGAGAGATCGCCTAGCGCGTGGGAGATCGTGGTGGAGGTAGAGACGCTGACGCAGCTCCGCGAGGCCGTCGACGCGGGAGTCGACATCGTGATGCTCGACAACATGACCCCGTCTGAGATGGTGGAGGCGGTCGGGATCGTCGATGGGCGAGCGCTGACCGAGGCGTCGGGCGGCATCACGCTGGAGAACGTCAGAGAGGTCGCGGCGACGGGGGTGGACAGGATATCGGTAGGGGCCCTGACTCACTCCGTCACGGGGCTGGACATCAGCCTCGAACTGCTCGACATGGGGTAGGCGTCGTTCCCCTAAGAATAAGGGATTCACCGCAGAGGGCGTAGAGATCGCGGAGTTAAGGATTCTGGATTCCCGCTTTCGCGGGAATGACGAGATGGTCACCGCTGTGGGGCGCTAGCCCCTGCGGGGACGTTCCTTGTCGGCGGAGTCGATCATGATGGTGACGGGGCCGTCGTTGGTCAAGGAGACCATCATGTAGGCCTGGAAGACGCCCGTTTCGACGGGGAGACCGGTCTCGCGGAACTTGCCCACGGTCAGGTCGAACAGCGACTGTGCGAGGTCGGGCCCCGCGGCTTGGACGAAGCTGGGACGGCGGCCCTTGCGGGTGTCGGCGTGGAGGGTGAACTGGCTGATGAGGAGAAGGTCGGCCCCTACGTCCATGGCGGAGAGGTTGAACTTGCCGTCATCGTCGCCGAAAACGCGGAGGTTGACGACCTTGTTGACGATGTAGTCGGCGTCGGCCTCGGTGTCGTCGCGCGAGACGCCGAGAAGGACGACGAACCCCGGCCCAATACTTCCAACGGTCTCCTCATCGACGGAAACACTTGCATCGGAGACCCTCTGGACCAACGCCTTCAATGGGATGCTGCCCCTGTAGAGGAAGTTATCTCAAGACTATTAGCCATTGCGCCCAACTGCCCTTCGACAGGCTCGGGGCGAACGTGTCTTGAGATAGTTTCTAGGTGGTGGAGGCCGGTTCCTTGTCCTTGGCGGACTCGGACTTCTTCGATTCCTTGGACTTCGAGTCGGACGACTCATCGGACTCGGGCTTCGACCTTCCGTTGGAGCCGCCGCCCTTGCCGTAGTCGTTCACGTAGAACCCGCTGCCCTTGAAGACGACAGGGACAGAGTGAATGACGCGACGACAATCGACATCGCACAGTGGACACGCTGCGACCGGCTCGTCGGAGAAACTCTGCTTGACCTCGAACTCATGCCCGCACTCTGTGCAGCGGTAGTCGTACCTGGGCATGAACACCTCCATCTCTCACGGAAAGTTAGCAGCCCATCGGAGCGGCTGCTAACACTCGACTCAGCGTAGCACTCCAGCTACGGGAGTGTCAAATTGGGGGTGTTCAAGATTGCGGTATTTTAGTGCAATATGGGAGTTGTTCGCGATGCTCAAGGCTCCGCGCAGCACCCTACAACCGCGACCCCAACGACGAGTCGGCACCACCGACTGCCCTCTCCAACCCACCGCTCCACTCGTCTTCGATATCGCCCAAATCCAGATCGAGGGCATCCCCCAACACAAACCGGTTTCCCCCTACCCTTCCCAGCACGACGGAGGGTACTCCATCGTCGGAGCATAGGCGTTCGAGTTGTTTGAGCCGGTCTTCGGGAAGGGAGACGACGATGCGCGATTCGGTCTCGCCGAAGAGGGCGGCGTCCCACCGGCCTGATATGGCGAACGAGGCGGTGAATCCGAGGTTGCCGACGATGCAGCTCTCGGCGAGGGCGACGGCGAGGCCTCCGTCAGAGCAGTCGTGGGCGGAGTGAAGTATGCCCTGGGCGACTGCCCTGCGGCATACCCGCTGGACGGCGGCTTCGAGGTCGAGGTCGATGGTTGGGCGGCCGGCGACCTTGTCGTGGACGATCTCGAGGTACTCGCTTCCGGCGAGGGAGGCGGCGTCTCCGCGCACCTCGTTGGAGCCGAGCAGGACGACGACACCGCCCTCGTTCTTGAAGGCCATGGTCGCGTGGGCGGTCACGTCGTCGAGCAGGCCGAGCGCTCCTATTATGGGAGTCGGGTAGATGTCGCGTCCGCGCGACTCGTTGTAGAGGCTCACGTTGCCGCTTATGACGGGCGCGGCGAACGCCTCGCTTGCGGCGGCCATGCCCTTGACGCACTCCTCAAGCTGGTAGTAGACCTCCGGCTTCTCCGGGTTGCCGAAGTTGAGGCAGTCGGTGAGCGCGATGGGCGTCGCGCCGGTGGTCGAGACGTTGCGGCACGCCTCCGCGACGGCGATCATCCCGCCGACGTGCGGGTCGAGGTAGCACTTGCGCCCGTTGCCGTCGGTGGCTAGGGCGATACCGGTGTCGGTGCCTTTAATACGCAGGACGGCGGCGTCTCCGCCCGGAGCGACGACGGTGTTGGTCTGGACTTGGTGGTCGTACTGGCGGTATACGGAGAGCTTGGAGGCGATGTTGGGGGATTCGAGCAGGCTGAGCAGGATGGTGGAAGGAGGCACTTTTGGTACTGGAACTTGGTTGAGGTCGAAGTCCTGCACGTCCGTGAGCCACTGGGGCTTCTCGCCGGTGAGCCTGTACGTGGGAGCGTCGGTCAGGAGTCTCACGGGCAGGCGTCCGTGCTCACGCCCATCGTCCCGGATGCTCACGTCGCCGTCCGGGGTAGAATCGCCGATGATCGTGGCGTGAAGGTCCCACTTGTCGAGTATGTTCGAGACCTCGTCCGCATCTTCGGGCGCGACGACAACGAGCATCCTCTCCTGGCTCTCGGAGAGCATGACCTCGTACGGTGTCATGCCTGATTCTCGCCTCGCGACCTGGGATACGTCGATGTTGATGCCCGTCTCGCCTTTGCCCGCCGTCTCGATTGAAGCGGTCGAAAGTCCTGCCGCGCCCAGGTCTTGGAGGCCAACGAGACGACCGGACTCGACAAGCTCCAGACACGCCTCGATCAGCACCTTTTCGAGGAACGGGTTGCCCACCTGCACGGCGGGACGGAGCTCGCGGTCGTCCTCGAAGCTGCGCGAGGCAAGGCCCGAGGCCCCGTGGATGCCGTCGCGTCCCGTGTCGGCGCCTACGAGCATGAGCAGGTTGCCCGGCGCGGCAGTGGTCGCGCTCATGATACTGTCCGACTGCACGATGCCCACGCACATGGCGTTGACGAGCGGGTTGTCGGCGTAGGAGTCGGAGAAGACGACCTCACCGCCGACGTTCGGGATGCCGATGCAGTTGCCGTACTCCGAGATTCCCGCAACGACGCCACCGAAAAGGTAGCGGTTTCGTGCGGTGTCGGGCTGTCCGAACCGGAGGGAGTTCAGGAGCGCGATAGGACGAGCGCCCATGGCGAAGATGTCTCTGACGATGCCTCCGACTCCGGTCGCGGCGCCCTCGTACGGCTCGATTGCGGAGGGGTGGTTGTGCGACTCGATCTTCATGACGACGGCGAGGCCGTTGCCGATGTCGACTGCACCCGCATTCTCCTGTCCGGGGGCAACAAGCATCCGGGGGCTGGTATTGGGCAGCATTCGCAGGAGGGGTTTGGAGTGCTTGTACGCGCAGTGCTCGCTCCAGAGCGATCCAAAGAGGCCCAACTCCAACTCGTTCGGCTCGCGTCCGAGACGCTCGACGATGGCCTCGTACTCGGCTTCGGAGATCGCGAGGGCTTCGAGTGTCTCTTTGCTTGGGGCCATGTTGGACCGCTCCGTTTATTCCGAGTTATGCCGTTCCGATGGTCACGAGCGCGACGCCTGCCACGACGAGAACGGCGCCGATGACCGTCCTGATCGAGACCCGTTCGAGTCGCTGCAAGAAGATGTGCGTCATCAAGAT
>JAPPDQ010000393.1:0-980 GCA_028875495.1 Chloroflexota bacterium | reverse complement strand
GATCGAGCGACAGGTAGAACGATGTGACGCCAAATGCCGACGCCAGACCAGACATTGATACTACCACCCACCCACGAAGGGTGGCTAGCTTCAGGTCGATCAGCACGGGACGCGGGAAGAGGAGCGCCATAAGCAGGAGACCGAACACGAGTGAGAAGAACGTGGCCGTCATTGGAGGCACTCCGTCGCGGATCACCAGGTAGGCGAAGTAGGTCCCAAAACCGTATCCCGCCGCGGAGCCGACCGAGGCCAAATAACCCTGGATAGTCCGGCGGCCCTTTCCCTCCTCGATCATGTTCGTCATTTGCTGAGCACCACTACGACACCGGTGATGATGGAGATCGTGCCCACGGCGACCATTAGATTCGGTGTTTCTCCCAGCAGGAGTATGGCAAGGGTGACGGCGAAGAGTGGCGATGCGCCCACTACCGGGCTCGACCGCGCCACGCCAATCTTGGAAACGGCGACGAAGTTCAACAGCCGTCCCCCGACAAAGCTTGCGAATCCGGCAAGGAATAGGAGCGCCAGTTGGGTCCACGTCAGCGATAGCGCCTCCGCTCCGTCAATCGCCAGCACGAAGACCGAGGTGCAAATCACTCCAACGACCAGTGACACAATGACGCCCGTCGTGGGCCTCATGTACTGGACGCTGAGCCGGGCGAAGAAGGCGGTGGCCCCGAATCCCACAGCGGCGGACAGGGCGAAGAGGATGCCTAGCACGACACTCTCCGTTCGCGCGGACTGTCAGACGCCGCTACAGGCGCAGACGCAACGAGGCTCACGAGGCCAAGTGGTCGATGATCGAGTTGAAGATGAGCGACCCGTCTGCGCCTCCGACGACCTGCTCGCAGCACCGCTCGGGGTGCGGCATCATGCCGAGAACGTTGCCCCTAGCATTGACGATGCCCGCGATGTTGTTGACCGAGCCGTTCGGGTTGGAGTCCGGGGTCACCTGTCCATCCTCGGTCGAGTACCGGAAG
>JAPPDQ010000120.1 GCA_028875495.1 Chloroflexota bacterium | reverse complement strand
CGGGGAACTCGACCTCAAGGCCCGTGCGTCCGTAGGAGAGGTTGACCAGCATCGCTACGCCTTGAGCAGCTCGTGACAGAACTCCACGCACTGGACGAGCTCGGAGATGACGACGTACTCCCTGAGCGTGTGCATGTTGTAGTCGGCCATGCCGCACACGATGGTGGGAATGCCGTTCGCCCAGAAGACGTTGGCGTCGCTCCCACCGCCCGAAAGTTGGAAGTCAGGCTCTAGGCCGATGGCGCGAAGGGCTGTCGTCACCCGCCGCGTCGTGCCGTGCGCCTCGTCGATGCGGAACGACTTGAACTTCGGGTAGATGTCGCTCTCGATGGAGGCATCGGGGTACTCCGCGCTCACGTCGGTCAGCACGTTACCTATTTCGAGCAACAGGTTGTCGAGCGTCTCCATGTTCAGCGTGCGGAACTCGCCCGTCAACGTCGCCCTCTCCGGCACGGTGTTTCGCGTCGAGCCGCCCTCGATGGTGCCAATGCTGAACGTCGTCTCCTCGTCCAGACGCCCCTGTGGGAGCCGCGTGATGATCTCCGAGGCGATGCGGATGGCCGAGATGCCGTTCTCCGGCTCGATGCCCGCATGAGCGGCCCGCCCCGTGATGGTGAAGTCGTAGGCGATATACGTCGGACTCGCCAGTGTGATGCGATTGACCGGCCCCTCGCGGTCGAAGACGATGGACTCCTTCGAACGCACCTTGGAGAAATCGAGCTCGTGCGCGCCGACCAGTCCCGGCTCCTCCTCGCGAGTCAGGACGACCTCGACCGGAATGGACGGCGTCCCGTCCTCCCGCATCGAGGTGAGCGTTTCGAGGATGATCGCCAGCCCCGCGTTGTCATCGCCGCCGCCAATGGTGGAACCGTCCGAGGTGATCCGGTCACCGTCCAAGATGGGCTTGATCCCGTTGCCGGGGGACACCGTATCGAGATGGCCCGACAGCATGAAGGGGCTGTCCCCCTCCTCGTGCGCGATGACGTTGCCGTAGTCGTCCGTCTCGACCTCGAAGCCGAGGGCAGTCAGGCGGCGAGTCATCTCCTCCGCCTTTGCCGTCTCGTTCCCCGACTCGCTGTCGATCTGTACGAGGTCGCAGTACGTCTTCACCAGCCGGTCTCGGTCGATCATTCCTTCCCCCTTCGCGGCGCGATATCACTCTCACCACAGTATAGCAAGACAGGGGGAATTCCCGCCCATTCAGCGCAACTCGATATGCTCGGCGTCGGGTGGGACGGGCAGGGCGTCTTCGTGCACCGGCTGCACCGTCGCTCCCCACTCCTTGATGATGTCCATCTCGCGAAGCATCGACGTGCTCTGCTCGTACACGTCGTCCGGGTCCCAGCCGTCCAGCAGACGGGCCATGAGGCGCTCCCACACGTCCGCATAGGCCGGATCAGCCCCACGGTCGTGGAGTTCCTCTGGGTCGTCGTCGAGGTTGTACAGCGCCGGGGCGTCATGCCCCCGGTAGTAGTAGAGCTTCCACGGGCCCTGACGCACCATTCGCGACGGCGGGTCGGTCCCGAGACCGGGTACGCCGGTCATTCCGTGTAGCTCACTGAAAGTCTCGTCGGGACGGGTTCCGTCACTCCGGCCCTGCAACTCCGTCCATAGCGAACGCCCCGCGATTCCGGGCAACTCGTCCGCTCCGGCTGCCTCGATGAACGTCGGCGCGAGGTCGAAGGTGTTGCAGATGACCGAATTCCTCGACCCTCCGGGAACGACTCCCGGCAGTCGTGCGATGAGTGGCACACCCACCGACTCCTCGTAGTAGCTGCTCTTCCACCACATGCCGTGCTCGCCCGCCGCCTCGCCGTGGTCCGTCGTGTAGACGACGAGTGTGTCTTTCGACAGGCCCGACTCGTCCAGCTTGTCCAGAATCTTGCCGACGGAGGCATCAAAGAGCTCGCACATGCCGTAGTACGCCGCGCGGGCCACCCGTATCTGGTGGGGGGTGAGCGGCTCGTCGATGTGCCGGAGTTTCTTCATGTCCTTGACGGCCTGCGGTTGCGCTTCGAGCTCTTCCTCCGTCGGCATAGGCACGTCGACCTTGTCGAAGTAGTAGTCGAACAGTTCCTCTGGCGCGAAGAAGGGACAGTGCGGCATCATGAAGCCCGCGACGGCGGCAAACGGTTGTCCCTCACCCCCGGACTTCTCGTCGAGG
>JAPPDQ010000067.1 GCA_028875495.1 Chloroflexota bacterium | reverse complement strand
GGTTGCTCAGCGGTACCCGTTCGTGGTGCGCTTGTCGAACCATGAACAGCGCCTCCACCCTTCGACAGGCTCAGGGTGAACGGAAGGGTTTTTAGACGCCATCCCCTGCGTTTGTGGGGGATGGCGCACTTCAATCGGATTGACTGGCCGTCAAGGACTGCTATAATCCGAAACTTGCGAGTATCCTGATCGCATTGGATGGAAGCGCGTAATGATACTGTATGTCATGACTGCGTTTTACCAATGAACGTTGCACAACACTCTCCCGACATAGCAATAGGCAAGGCATAGCTCATGGCTTCGTCCCCCATAAACGAGAACGTCCGCTACGAACCGAACGAGAACCCCCCTTGGCCGGTGGCCGTCGGGGCGGGTCTGCAGGCGGCCGCGATAATCGTGGCCCCCGTCGCCTTGACCGTGGTCATCGTGGCGCGGATCGCCGAGCAGCCGGACTCATTCATCTCGTGGGGGGTCTTCGCGGCGCTGATTGTCAGCGGGGTTACGACCGTTCTCCAGGCCGTCCGGGTTGGCCGAGTCGGGGCAGGACACGTGCTCATCATGGGCACGTCGGGGGCTTTCATCGCGGTGTGCGTTGCGGCCCTGGTCAATGGTGGACCGGCCACGATGGCCAGCCTGATCATCGTGTCGTCACTGTTCCAGTTCGCGCTGGCTTACCGGCTGTCGCTGCTGCGTCGGATATTCACGCCGGTCGTTGCGGGCACGGTCATCATGCTGATAACGGCAACGGTGATGCCGATCGTATTCGGCTCGCTGACGGATGTGCCGGAGGGAACATCGCAGATGGCGGCTCCGGCGGCGGCCCTGGCCACCATCGTCGTTGTTACTGCCCTCGTGCTCCGCGCTCCGCCCGCATTGCGGCTGTGGTCGCCCGTACTCGGCATAGTGGTGGGGTGCGCGGTGTCGGCCCCATTCGGCCTGTTCGATCTTCAGCCGATTCTCGATGCGTCATGGGTGGGCGCGCCTTTGAGCTCGTGGCCGGGCCTTGACGTGACGCCGGATGTGGAGTTCTGGGCGCTGCTCCCCGCGTTCGTGGTGGTTACGCTTGTGGGCGCTATCGAGACCATCGGCGACGGGGTAGCCATCCAGCGGGTCTCACAGCGCAGGCCGCGCGCGACTGACTTCCGGGTCGTGCAGGGCTCTCTCAACGCCGACGGCGTGGGCAACTTTCTGTCCGGCATATTGGGAACGTTGCCTAACACTACGTACTCGTCCAGCATCTCCCTGGCCGAGGTCACGGGAATTGGCGCGAGGCGAGTGGGTATCATTATCGGGGCCATCTTCGTAGTGGTGGCATTCTTCCCGAAAGTCGCCGCCCTGCTGATCGCCATACCGCCGCCGGTTGCGGCCGCCTACCTCACCGTTCTTCTGGCGCTGCTCTTCGTGCAGGGCATGAAGATCATTATCCAGGACGGTGTGGACCACCGGAAGGCGGCAGTCGCGGGAGTGGCTTTCTGGATCGGCGTGGGGTTTCAGAACCAGTGGATATTCCCTGACCTGCTGGGAGAGGGATTTTGGAGCGTGCTGCTCGGCAACGGCATGACATCCGGCGCTCTGGTCGCGGTCATCATGATGGTGTTCATGGAACTGACGAGTCCTCGTCGCAGGCGTCTCCGTGTCCCGCTGGACTCGGAGGCCCTCCCGAAGCTGAGCGAGTTCCTCAGCGGGTTTGCCTCGAGGTCAGGATGGGATGATGCGTCAACCGACCGCCTGCTCCTGGTGGGCGAGGAAACCCTGACCAGCCTGCTATCGGATGAAGACGCCGTGTTGGAGGAGGACACACCCCGACACCTAGTTGTCGCCGCCCGGTCGGGTGGTGGAGGAGCCGAGTTGGAGTTCGTGTCGGCAACGGAGGGCGAGAATCTGGAAGACCGCCTCGCGTATCTCGGAGAAGCGCCCGACATCGCGGACGAACGGGAGATTTCGTTCCGCTTGCTGCGTCACTACGCCTCTTCTGTACGCCACCAGAAGTACCACGGCGTGGACATCGTTACGGTTCACGTCGATCGTCCTTGACAGCGGCGGGTTGCGCGGGCCGGACGGCAATAGGAACTCCCCTGGACATCATCAAGCGGTGGTTTACATTCTTGCCGTGCGCAGATACCATCACGCCGATTGACCTGACGGTGCCCGTCCCCGTCCGCTCAA
>JAPPDQ010000582.1 GCA_028875495.1 Chloroflexota bacterium | reverse complement strand
CCGGCATCGCGTGGTGCAGACCGCCTGATAGGTTGAATGCGACGTCGTGCCCCTCATCCAGCAGCAGCTCGACGCAGCGCATGGATCCCCCGGTCGACAGCATGGCCGCGTCGTACATGCCCTCATAGCCGGGGTTGTCGCCGGGGCCGATGTTGAACTCCATGGGGTTTATTGAGAAGTCGCCCTGCCCTACTCTTTCGACGGCATTGATGTATTCGGGCGTGTGGAATGTCGTGACCTCTTCCACGGTCGCGGCGCGCGGCGTGACGAGGGTCGAGTGATCGGACTGAAACAGGCCGTAAGCGTCGGCCAGTTCGTACGTGTACCGCAGGCGAACCGGACGCATCGGATGAGTCTCGCTCAGCACGTGACGGGACATTGCGTCATCGTAGACAAACGCTGCCTTGCGGGTCATCTTGAATCTTCCTAAAAAGGTCTCATTTTGCGCCGGTCCATAGGTCAATCGAACCGCCGACGCTACTGCTCGTCGGAAGCGTCACGCTCGGCCCGAACGCGGTCAAGCGTACGTTTGAGCCGTTCCTGATCGGCACCCAGTTCGAGTGCGATATCAATGTCGATCTGTGCGCGCTCATCCTCTCCGAGACGGAGAAGGACGATGGCGCGGTTAACGTGGGCGTCACGGTCTGCGAGTCTCAAGCCTATCAGGCGGTCGAGCTCATAAAGCGCGTCGCGTGGACGGTCGAGAGCCATGAATATGCTGGCCCGGTAGTTGTGTATTTCGGCGTACTGGGGGTCGAGATACAGGATCTGTTCGAGGTCGATGAGCGATTCATTGAACCGTTGAAGCCGAACATATACCATCGCCCGATTCAGGTAGGCGTCGATCATTGCCGGATCGAGGTCGATTGCGGCATTGAAATCGTTGATGGCCATCTCGACATCGGAAAGGGACATGCGCGCCACGCCGCGGTTGTTGTAATAATCGGCGTCGTCGGGCACAAGCTCGATGGCCCTTGAGAAGTCGGCCTCGGCTTCGGGAAATTCTTCCAACGCCAGGTGGGACGCTCCCCTGTCGTTGTACGCGTCGCTAAAGGCGGGATCGAGTTCTATCGCCTTGGTGAAGAGGTTTATGGCGAAGTCGTCGTCACCGGAATCCGCGTACGACACTGCGGCAACGTAGTACTCCTCCGCCGTGGGGGGAGTATCATCGGTCGCGGGTTCGGACGTGGGAGACGGCTCAGGCGTCGGAAGCGGAGTTGGCGACGGTATGGGGGTGAGGGTCGGCAGCGGAGTAGGTTCGTCGGTCTTTGAAGAATCCCCACATGCCGCAAGGAGAAGGCAGAGTGCCGAAAGACCCACAATAAATCGGAGTGTCTGCAAATACTTCCCTTTACCCAGCCGGTGGATTCGAGGGCCGTTCGACTGTATCCAATTATATCAGAGAGGCACCCGCCCTACCTACGCGAGCAGGACGACCCGGCCGGCCTTGAGGACGATCTGTATCAGCGGTCGGAGCAGTCTTGCAATGACATGACCGGCTCCCGCCGCGACGACGCCGATCAGCCCGCCCGCGATCACGTCGAACGGATAATGCACACCTGCGTACACCCTGGAAAAGGCGTACAGCGCTGAGATTGCCAGAAGTATCCACCCGACCCCCCGGTTGAACACCCATACCGCCGCCGAGATACCGAAGGCCATCGCAGCCGTGTTCGCCGGGAAGGACGAGTCGGTCGGCTCGTAGAACAGGAGCGATACCTCGTGATGGACGAAGGGCCGGTCGCGGAAGACGAAGTTGTTCAGTATCTCGATGGAGCCATTGCTGAGGGCGACGGCGAATACAGCGCCGATCACTCCAAGCTGATAGCGACGGCGTGATGCTGTATCACCGGCGAACCAGAGAGCCAACAGCGTGAGGGCGAGCGTGACCGGCACGAGGTAGTCGCTCACCACGAACTCGATGAGGGCGTCGAAGGCGGGCAACCTGCCCACAAAGCCGTTCAGCCAAAGAAATACGGTCTCGTCCATGTCCGCCACATCCGCCTATGTTTGCGCAGAAATCGGGTGTTGTTCGCCAGTGCGCGAGCGTAGTTGGTCCGTTTCAGGGACTCGATCCCGTTCTCAATCTGTGTGGGATGGTCCATGCTTCTGTTGACGAATGAAGTTGCCGCGAAGGTAAGGACCAGCGCAGTGATCGTGCCGAGAATG
>JAPPDQ010000255.1 GCA_028875495.1 Chloroflexota bacterium | reverse complement strand
CACCGAGAACATGGAGAAAGGCGACTACAGCATCGACCTGTGGCGTCATCCGGCCGGTGGCGCTATGACGCTCCGGCATAACCAGGAGTTCAATGAGGACCCGGAGATCGGAGGCCTGATGAGAACTCCTGACTTCCGGAAAGCCGTTTCGCTGGCCTGGAACCGAAATGAGGTCAACGAGATCGTATTTGCCGGCCTCGGCACTCCGCAGCAGCAGACACCGGCGCCCGGAACGCCGTACTATCCCGGCACGGACGTCGCTCAACTGGACATTGAGCATGATCCCGAGCAGGCAATGGCCCTGATGACGAAGCTTGGATACACGGACGGCAATGGGGACGGCTACATGGATCGCAAGGACGGCGGCGGGCCACTCACGATGCTGTTCGAGTCGAGCGCAGGACGCCTCAAGGCACTCGATGCACTTCAAGCCAACTTCAAGGATGGACTGGGAATCAAGCTGGTGGTGGAAGAAGGTAGTGAAGCTCATAAAAAGAACATCTCGATTCCACCAACTCAGTACTTCAACTTCGGCGGTTCTTCCTACAACCAGAACCCGTGGATGGTCGTGTGGACGGAGCTCGTCCCTGTGGGCAGGACGCAGTACTGGTCGCCTGCGATCGGGTCCTACTTCGCCACGCGGGGTGAAGAGGGCATGGCCCCAACCGGTCCCAGCGCCGACTACACCGACACGTTCGGCATGATGGCGCCCGCCGGGACCTATCCGGCGGACATCTTTGGAAGCATACTTGCCGCACAGGAGCTGTGGGCGGAAGGCCAGGGTGTTCCGTCCCTGTCACCGCGACGGATTGAACTCGGGAAAGAGTTCTTCCGAGGCGTGGCAATGGACAAGTTCCTCGTCGGCGGGATCGCGTTCGCATCGGATACGGACCTGCGTA
Source organism: Chloroflexota bacterium (assembly GCA_028875495.1). Taxonomy (GTDB): domain Bacteria; phylum Chloroflexota; class Dehalococcoidia; order Lucifugimonadales; family VXLM01; genus VXLM01. The sequence goes on along the minus strand of JAPPDQ010000255.1, from coordinate 1,277 downwards.
TCCGGCGAAACAACTTCCGCAACGTGCCGAAGAACTGGACGGAAGGCCAGGGTGGTGTGGGTATCTTCGAGACGTTCTACTTCGAAGGTGGAATGGATAACCTGAACAATCCTGGCAACAGGTCGGAGATGTACAAGAGCGTCAGCTTCGCAGACCCAGACTACTGGGACAACTAGACGCTAAGTTTGAGAAAACGGGGCGTCTCAGCGACGCCCCGTTTTCTCTCGGTTGACTCGCGTGCACCCCGGCTATGGTTTGGTGGCGATGGCTTCACCGAAGCCGATTGCCCCGACCGCGCCGGGGTGGTTCTTCCATTCGTCGAGGCCCTCGCGCCACTCGTCGAACTGTTCCTGTGTGGCCAGTCCGAACTTGGTGGCTGCGGCAATAACCTCGGGTGAATAGAACCAGTCCATGATGAAGGCGTGGAAGAACGCAACATCCTCAGTCGAACCGAAGAAGTCGAAGGATGCGGTCGCCCGGACATCCGTGAAACCAGCCTCTAGGAACTTGCGCTTCAGCTCTCTGCCCATCTGAGGGTGACCGCCATTGGCGGCGAGAAGACTACCGAAGGTCTCCCAAGCGGGCGCGGTCTCCTCAGCGCCAGGCTCGAGAAAGGACGAGCCGAGAATGAACTCGCGGCTTGAGATGATGCCGCCGGGTTTGAGGACTCGCTTGACCTCGGCCAGCGTTGCTTCAGTATCAGGAACGTGCATGAGAACGGCGTGGCAGTGGGCGACGTCGAAGGAGTCGTCCTCGAACGGGAGATCGGTCACGTCGCCGACGTGGAACGTGACGTTGTCGTGTCCGCCAGCCTTGGCGGCGGCACGGGCCATATTGATTTGGGACTCCTCCAAGTCGATGCCGTGCAGCTCCCCGGGAGCTATTGCGGTTGCGAGACCCATCGAGATAGTCCCGGGTCCACAGCCGAAGTCGAGTGCCTGCTGACCGGGCTCTAGGTGTGGGAGCAGGTGGGTGGCGTGAGTTGCCGCGCTGCGCCGGTGGAGAAGCTGGAGAAACTCCTCACTGTAGCCCATCGTGTAGTCTTGTTCTGTGGACGGTTGGTCAGACATGGGTTGGATCTCCTTCGACATGTTGGGGTACTAGAGGCTGGACTGTGGATTCCCGCCCCGTATCGTGGTACGGGGTGACGTTCCTTCGCGAGAATGACGGGGCCATTCGTCGTTGCCTAGTACATATGTGGCTGGACTGAGGCGGCGACGGATACCTCGATGTCGCGAATCGCTTGGGACATTGCCTGGCCGATGAGATCGAGCTTG
>JAPPDQ010000458.1 GCA_028875495.1 Chloroflexota bacterium | reverse complement strand
ACCTCTTGTCCGAGGACTCCTCCCGCGCCATTACCGGGCATTCGGGAAGAGCGCGGGAGGAGTCCTCGGACAAGAGGTTCTGGACGTCCTGGGTGATGAACTGCAGGCCGAGCCGGTGCTTGCGGGCGCGCTTGGCCATCGACACCATGAACGCCGCCCCCTCAGGGTGCTGCATGATGCTCCACACTTCGTCCACGACCAGCAGGCGGGGCTTGGGGTCCTGTGCGGCGGCCGCCCACACCGTCTCGGTGCAGACCATCGCCGCGGCGGGCCTGAGCTCCGGCTCCAGAAGGCGCAGGTCGAAGACGGTGACGAGCGCCTCGTTGCCGAGCAGGTCGTCGCCCTCGTCGGAGAGCAGGTTGCGAAGGCTGCCGGTGGCGAAGGGCCTCAGCAGACGCGCGATATCCGCGGCGTCACGTTCGAGGTATGCGTAGAAGTCGCGGAATCCGGTGCGCTTGCGCGGCTCGGCGTAGTAGCCCGCCAGCGCGTGGTCGAGGGAAGCCCGCCGCTCGGCGCTCAACCGCTCGCCGATCATCACCTCGATGAGACGCCGCAGGCTGCCGATGCGCTGAAGAAGCTCCTCGGAGTCGCCCTTGTCGATGACGAAGGGGTTCATGCCCTGGCCGGGAACGCCGGGAGACAGCACCCGCCCTCCCGCGGCCCTCGCCATGTCCGCGTACTCGCCCTCGGGGTCGATGACGTAGGCCGTGACTCCCCGGCACAGGCCCCGAAGCACGCCGAGCTTGGTCGAGAAGGACTTTCCCGACCCGGATCGTGCGAGCACCGCCGTGTTGGCGTTGAGGTGCGTCCCGTCCCACGGGTCGTAGACCACCGGGGCGCAGGCGCGCATGTCGATCCCGTAGAGGGTGCCGCTCCTCGTGTCGAGGTCGGGCGGCGAGAAGGGGAAGAGCCTCGTCAGGCTAGACGTGTCCAGCGTCCGCCATGTCGCTACGGCGTTCAGGGCGATGGGAAGCCCGGACAAAAGACCTTCGCGCTGGCGGAAGGAGAGGTTGTCGAGCTTGCCAAGCGTCGCGGCGAAGTGGGCCTTCGCCCTCTGCGTCATCTCCTTGAGGGAGTCCTCGTCCTTCGCATGGAGCGTGACCGAGAGAGAGGAGTGGAACAGCCTCTCGCGTCCGCGCTGCACGTCGTCCCTCAGCCTCGTCACGTCCTCGAGGGCGATCTCCGCCTCCGGCGAAAGGGTGCGGCCCCGTTTCAGGGACAGCGACTGCGCCGACTCGAACCTGACCTTCTGCCACTCCAGCGTCCTCGCGGCCTGCTCGGCCGGTATCGAACCCAGGTGAACCGACAGCTCCATCGGCGCTCCCGACGCCATGAGCCCCTGCAGGAACCCCGGGGCGAGCGATCGGGGCCACTTGCCGAGGTGGAGGGAGCGCACGAGCCGGTCTCCGATCCGCACTTCCCTCCGGTTGATCTCCACCTCGACGTTGGTCTCCCCGTCGAACTCGGCGGGAGTGCCTCCGAGAGCGGCGGACACGAAGAGCATCGTGAGCTGCCGCCCCCTGATGGGATGGACGGACAACCCAGCTCTCGCCAGCAGCCCTCGCAGCTCCTCGACGCGCGGGAACTCGCACACGGCGTAGAAGCGCCGGTCGAGGATGCCGTCGCGGGACTCGAGATCCGTGAGCAACCGTTCAAGCGATTCGGCGGCCTCCTGCGTCTGAGGGGGCAGATTCTCCGGCCTCGCCTCCTCGATCTTCGTGCGGAGTCCTCCCAACTGCGGGGGATGCTGCCGAATGAGCAGCTGGAAGGGGAAGTCGCAGGCGTTGAGAGCCCCGGCGAACGCTCCGAGCTTCGGCTCGTCCATCTCGAGTCCCATCACCTCGCAGACGCCGAGCTTCACCCCGTCCAATCGAACCGGCCCGTCGTCTTCGAGGTGCGACATCATGAAGAAGAGCGGGAGTTCCGGTACCGGCTGCTGTGCCGGTCCTTCAGACTGAGTGACAGTTCCTTGCCCGCCTCTCCCCTTGCCTTGCCCGGCAACGTTCGCGTCCTCCGGCTCCTCCGCTCTGCGTCTTACAAAATATTCGGTCAGTTTCCTCACCTTGAAATCTCCTCGTTTGGATCTACGGAATGGGAACGATTCCGCTCCTCAGCAGAGCGGCAACTCCCTTGGCGGACAGCACCAGGACGAGGCCGACCACCGCGAGAACCACGGCGCTCTTCGCCCTTCCGCCGCGCTCGTCGCCTCCCTCAGCCATCAGGACGAAGCCCGCCCAGACGATGGCAAAGAGGCACAGCCCGGCCGCCGCGTAGGCCATCGCCGTGAGCGCACGGTCGAAGGCGTGGAGCAGCGCTTCCTCTTCCGGCGTGGCTCCCACCAGGACAAGAGCCACACCGGTGAGCGTCAGCAAGTTCTTCGCCCGACTTACCACGGCCACTCCCATCCCAGCACGTCGAACAGGTCGCGCAGACCGCCGCCCGCGGAGGTCTGCTCGGCGGGCGGCTCCTCCGGCTTGGGCTCCGGCAGGGCCAGGGCCGCGTAGAGGTCGTCGGCTCCGATGTAGGACGCAAGAACAAGGCCCTCGTCCCTGCTCCCGACGATGGGCTCGCGCTCCACCACCTCGGCCTTGACGTGCTCGGGGTGGACGATGGTCATGGTCACGTCCTTCTGGATCGTCCTGGCCGGAACGTGTGCGTAGGCGTAGGCGGAGACGGTGTGCTGCGTCATCGTGCCGTCCTCGTGGGTGACGGTGATGGTGTCGCTGTCGGAGTCGGAGTCGCTCGCCCCCGGGCGGTAGAGGCTCACCGTCTCGGTGCGCTCCTCCGTCCGCTCCGGGTGGTGCGTGAGCACGGTCAGCGGCGGAACGGGGATGCTCAGTTCTGCCTTGAGGCTCACGTACACGTTCAGGGCGTGAACCGTCTCCCCATCGGGGACGGCCAGCGGGAAGAACACCTCGCCGTTGGGGACGAAGGCGACCCCGGCGCTCGTCCCGCGATAGACGGCGTTAACCACCCCCGGGATTTCAGTCACACCGGCGTCGATGAGGGCCGTCTGGGTGACGCGCTCGTGCCCGGCCACCGTCTGAAGTTCGACCGGGTGCTCGATGGACTCGACGCACTCCGACTCGACGATGCCGTGAACCGCGCCGGGCACCCAGCTCAGGGACTTGAGCCTGACTGTGCAGAGCTCGCCCTCGACAGAGGGAAGCGGGTACGGGATCCACTCGTGGGGGACCGAGAGGGCCCCGGCCTGACCTATGCCGTCCTCCCACGAGACGGTAAAGGATGGGACGGGTCCGTGCAGCGGAAGGGAGTAGTCGATACTCTCCCCCTCCGCAAGCCTCGCCGATCCCCAGAAACGCAGCCAGTCGCCCTCCGGACCGCCGAAGGCCCGGACGCGGATGTCCACGCCGGTGGCCGCTCTCAAAGTCACGGCGGCCCTGTCTCCCTCTACGGAAAGTCTCTCGACGAATATCCTTCGTCCGGGCACTGGATCGGCGAGATCGAAACCGATCTCGTCCCGCCAGCGCTCGACCTCCTCGTGCCCGTCCGCCTGAGCGACCGGGATGGCCGTCTGCGATGCGGCGACCGCCAGCGTGGCCACGACCGCCGCGCCCAACAAGGCGCGCCAGAACTTCCCGCGCTTCTCCTTTCCGTCCTGCGCGGCGGCCCGCCGTGTGCCTGCCCTCTCGCCGTGCGCGTCCTTGCCCCCGCGGCGCTTGCCGAACGGGTGGCGGAAACGAAGTGGCATCCTCCCGTTGCCGCGACCTTTCTCACTACACCTGATCTTCCTTCGCAGTCTACGGAGGCCGAGGCGCGATCTCCGAGCCATCAGCCGCAATTTTTCGGGACCGCTTCGCGCCGGCTGGACGGGCGCGAGCGGTTCGCCGCGCACCAGTTGGGAGACCGGCCCCGTGTAGAGACGGGCTCCCAGCCGGTACTTCAGCAAGTCGGCAACCACCAGCGGCAGTCGCCGGCCTCCGATCTTCCCGACGACCGCGGCTATCCCCGTAAGGCCGAGCAGGACGGCCAGCGCCAACCTCGCCTCGGTAGGCCCCACGGGGGCGTAGCGGTACGCGCCGTAGGACAGCGCGCACACCGCAGTAAGCGCCACGATCTGAGGGAAGCTGAACCACAGCAGCACCTTGTCCTCGGCCTGCACGTGCGTTGGTACCTCGTGTTCTCTCATGGCTCACTCTCCTTTCTGGATTCCGACTAGCTGGTGGGCGTCGGCGCGGGCGTCGGGTCGGGAAGGGTTGGCGCCACGGGCGATCCCACGACGGCGCTGATCACCAGCTCTACGACTCCGTAGGCCACCATCGCAAGGATGATGCCCGCCAGTGCCGTCATCATCGCGCTCTTCCCGCGCTCCATCTGGTGGGGAGCTCCGGACGCCGTCAGATACATGTAGGCCCCGTAGATGAAGAAGCCCACTCCCACCACGCCCACGAACCCCAGGAACATGCCCACCAAGTTCGATATGGTCTGCGTCACATCTGCCATTCGCTCTTCTCCTTTCTCTTTTCAGTCATCGGGCGCTTACTCGCCCGGTCTCTTCGTTCACTCGAATCCGTCGTTTCGTCTTCTCAGGTTGGCGATCCGTATATCGTTCTCGCCTCCTTGGTCGCGTAGGCGGGCGCGGGTCGTGTTTGCCCCTGTGGTTTGTCGTCGGTTCTGCGCCCTACTCCCCACTGCTCCTGGGAGTTCCACCGCCTGCGCCCCCGCCCGCGGACGGGGTCGCCAGCGAAGCTGCGGAGCTGATTCCGCTTGCGGCGCCCGACAGACCTGCGCTTGCCGCCATCGCGCCCGCGGCCATTCCGCCGGGTCCTCCGGCCGCGCCGGCGATGAGGCCGACGGTCTTCGCCGCGCGAACCATCGTCCCCGGCAGGTTCATGCCGAAGTAGAGGGTGCTCAGCCACGCGTCGAACGTCCCGGCGCTGCCGAGCATCGACGGCACCTTCGTCGCCATGTAGACGAAGGCCAGGGACATCAGCAGCTTCCACACCAGGTCCTGCACCGGCTCGAAGGCGGCTATCGGCGCCAGTTCCTTGAGGAACCCGAAGGCCAGCGCTAGAGCGATCAGTTGGATCGCCTGCTGGAATACCGTCGTCATGAACAGCCGTAGCCAGTGCCGACCCCATCCCGCCGTGTGCGGCAGGATCCACAGTCCCAGGGCTATCGGGGCCAGTGCGATCAGGATGTCGATGAGCGCCAGTCGCAGCACCATCTGCACCAGCACGTACAGGACGAAGAACCCGTAGACCAAGTAGAGGAGCGCCAAAAGCTGCGCCATGCCCACGCTCCCTGCCTGCACTGCGGTGAGGAACGTGTCGAGGGGAGCCCTCAGGAGGTCCCCTGGCGTGACGTCCATCTCGACGGCGACGAAGCCCGACACGGCGTCGGCCACGTCGATCACAAGGGCGCACCACCACAGGGACGACGCGGCGGCCACGAGGCCGAGCACGAGGCGGGGAACAATCTCGCGCCATCCGGCGTGTTGCTCGCCCAGGTGCTCGGACATGATGAGGCCCAGCCCCATCCAGCCGATGATGACCGCCAGCGCGCCCGACGCGACGACCCATGCGACCGTCCACGCCTGGCGCACTATCTCGTGTTCATAGGTGAGGCCGGGAGGAGTGCCGGTCAGGATGTCGGTCACGGCTGCCCTCCCCCGCAGTTGTCGGCGTCCGTGCCGGATGCGCGCTCGACCGCGCCGCACAGGGTTCCGTGCACCCCCTCGATCACCCAGCCCGCGAAGGCTCTCGCCCATCGCGCGGGGTTGAGCGCGGACAGGATCCTGTCCCAGATGCGGCTAGGCTCGTACACGGGAATGACGGCGTAGAACGCCTTCGTCTCACCTCCGGTGTTTGCCAGCATCGCCAGGAGATAGGAGTGATCGGGGTCCAGCTCTGGCTGCTCCTTGAGAGCCGGATAGCTCCACGAGTATTCCCAGCCGTCGCTGCGACGCTTCTCGCCGCCGATGACCCGGTACATGACGCTGATCCACTCGCCCGTGTCGGCGTCGCGGACGGCGTAGAAGAGCGTATCGATCTTCCGGTCGAAGACGGGACGGGCGACGAGCTCGCCCTCCTCTTGCGCTCCACGAACTCCCGGCCGGCGTTGACCAAAACAATGTCTGTTCCCTGTGCGAGGGCGACACCGCTCGACGGGATGGCGACGAGAGTTGCCAGCAGCAAGGCGGCGACAAGGGTTATCAGCCGCCTGACCCTGCATGAGCCTCGGATGGTCGATTGTAGTCCCACGTCTTGGACTCCTCGCTCGTAAGAACTTGTGTACTGTTACGAGTGTGGAGCACCGGAGAATCGGGCAAAATCCCCCGGAAGGGACTACATGAATGTAACCGTCTCGGAAGTGAGGAGGATCAAGGAGGGAATACGGTGTATCCGTGAATGGAAGGGAAGTGACTGGTGTGAGCTGTTGAGGCGGATTACAGAGGAACCCGTAGGCAGTCCCGCAATAGAGTTCGTGGATCCAGGGTCGTCAGAAATAGTCGATTCGAGTCCAGCTAGGCGACCCTGAAGCCACAACAACCAGCCCGTCAGATACCGCGTCGTCCACGAGTTTTTCTATGGTCTTGTTCGACAGGTTTGACAGCCCGTGAACACTCTGCGCCAACACCTTATACCTATGCTTCTTGCCCGGTTCCAGGCCGTCGGTCGCAACTTCCCGCCTGCCGTCGCCCCGCTTTATGGTGCCTGTGATGAAGTCACGGAACGCAAGCGACTATCATGGAGTCTCCACTGTCCGGCGGTATGGAACGATAAGTGGAATAGAGTGCCCGTTCTGTTTGTTAGCGCCTTGCTCATAGTCCTTGCCAAGAACCCTGCATACAGGGACGAGTCCAAAGAGGCTGCCGAGCTGGGCGGTGCGAATTAGCAGGAGGCTGCTTCGGCCCTGCCTCGCTCGGTCAGAACCACGGTGCGTGAGATGACGGGCAACCGGGTCAAGTACTCGCGCTCCTCCAGACGCCGGAGGTTATAGTCAACGACCGAGATGCTGCTGATGTTACAGCCTCCGGCGATCTCCCGAAGGGTTGGTGGGTACGAGTTGTGGGCCGTGAAGTCTCTGATGAAAGCCAGCATCCGAGACTGCCTTTGAGTAAGCGGCCGTGCGTCTCTGTGGCCTGCAGTGGAAATCTCGGCTCTGGCCAGCCCGTGAGCGCGCACAATCTGGCTAATCCGGCTGCGCGTGACGCCCAGACGCCGACCGATCTCGGCTAGAGACAGGTTCTGCTCGAGCAGGTTGGCTATGACTTTCACTCGATCATGCGCATTCAGGTTGTGTTCTGACATCGCTCCGTACGGCCCGCAATGTGCAAGAGATCGGTGTGGGACTGCTCTCTTCGATTCACCATCCACGCTAGCTTGCGCCATGTCCCCTTCCACCCGAAACGAGCACACGGGAGACCCTCATTACTCCTCTAGGATGTAGAAGCCCGGTCGTCCCGGACACGAGTAATAGCACAGAACAAATGTACCGTTGTCAACGAATTGACGATGGGGCGGTTCCGTTCGCTTCCCCAATGGAAGACGCTCACGAGACTGCCTCGTACTCGATACGGGTCGAGCCTGACGTCACCGGGATGCGCGACATAGGGTTAAACGCCAAAACCCCTTCACATGGGGACGTATAGGACGGCCACCGTATTCGATACGGTGGCCGTCCCGTTTGTACGGGAGTTTAGCTCTCGCGTCCGGCCAGCCGTCAGGCGGTTCCTACTGCCGTGCCGGTGGGGAGGCGTCCGCAGATACCGCGAAGTCATACATCGCAGAACCGAATGCGGGAGCTCAGTTGCAGGCCGGGGTGGTGTATGTGACTGAGCCGGACGGCGAACTCCAGTTGGCTTGATAGGTCTCCCCGTCGCCACGTGCCTGAACTTGGAACTCATAGGTCGTCCCGCACTCGGGGCCGCCCTCCGGACTGAACGTCTGGCTCGTGTTCGTCGTGGATTCCAGATTCGTCCAGGTACCTTCGGCTCCTCCCACGCGATACTGCACACGGTACCGGTCTGCTCCTGCGACGGCCCTCCAGCTGAACCCAAACGTGCCGGTGCCGGAATTGTAGGAACTGGCCAGGTTAATAGGAGCGGGCGGAGCCCTTTCGAACACGTCCGTCACGCTGATCTTCACCGTCGCAGTCGACGTGCCTCCCTCCTTCCCGTCACGAGCCTCCACCGTCAACGTGTACGACGATACCGTCTCGTAGTCCAGAGATCCGGCCACGCTGATTCTCCCACCGCTGCTGCCGATGAAGAACTTGCCCTCGTCATTGCCGGACGTGATCGAGTAGGTCACGCTGTCTCCATCGTCGGGGTCGGTCGCCGAAACCGTCCCTACGGACGTGCCCGTGGAGGCGTCCTCGGATACCGAGAATTCATATGTCCCAGAGCCGAACACCGGAGCGCGGTTGCACGCTCCCGTCGTGTGGGATACCGACTCGGACGGTGCGCCCCAATCGGTGACGTGGATCTCCCCGTCGCCACGCGCCTGTACGCGGAACTCGTAGGTCGTGCCGCACGAAGGGCCTCCGTCAGGGCTGAACGTCTGACTCGTGCCCGTCGTCACATCCAGATTCGTCCAAGTATCTGCGTCCTCTCCCGCGCGGTGCTGCACCCGGTACTGGCCCGCCCCGGTCATCGCGCTCCATGAGATGCTGAACGTATCTCCCGACAGGGAGACCGCCAGGTCCTCAGGAGCGGATGGAACCCCTTCCGCCACGTTCGTCACACTGATCTCCACCGTCGCGGACGACGTGCTGCCCTCCTTCCCGTCGCTCGCCTCCACCGTCAGCGTGTACGAAGAGACCGTCTCGTAGTCGAGGGACCCGGCGACGGCGATGTTCCCTCCGCTGCTGCCGATGGAGAACTTGCTCTCATCGTTGCCGTCGGTGATCGAGTAAGTCACGCTATCGCCTTCGTCGGGGTCGATAGCCGAAACCGTCCCTACGGACGTGCCCGTGGAGGCGTCCTCGGATACCGAGAATTCATATGTCGCAGATCCGAACGCCGGTGCGCGGTTGCATGCTCTCGTCGTGTGAGATACCAACCCGGACGGTGCGCCCCAATCGGCGATGTGGGTCTCCCCGTCTCCATGCGCCTGTACGCGGAACTCGTAGGTCGTCCCGCACGCAACTCCGTCCTCAGGAGTGAATGTCTGACTCGTGCTCGTCGTCGAGTCCAGGTTCGTCCAGTTGCCGTCGGCGCCTCCCACGCGGTGCATCGCCAGATACCGGTCTGCGCCGGTCGCCGCACTCCATGAGATGCTGAACGTGCCTTCCGTAAAGGAAACCGCCAGGTCGTCCGGCGCCGGAGGACCTCCTTCATCCACGTTCGTCACGCTGATCTCCACCGTCGCGGACGACGTGCCGCCCTCCTTCCCGTCGCGAGCCTCCACCGTCAGCGTGTACGATGAGACCGTCTCGTAGTCCAGAGCGGCCCAGACCAGGATCTGCCCCCCATGGTGGCTGCTGACAACGTTGAACCGCCCAGCGCCGTTCCCGGCGGTTATCCGGTACAGCAAGCCGTCTCCCTCGTCAGGGTCGGTCGCCGAAACGGTTCCCACGCTGTGCACGGCAGGCCACACGCGAGCGTCCTCGGAGACCGTGAAGGTGTACGTGTCGGAAGTGAACACGGGCGGGCGGTTGCACTTTCCGATACTGTTCGTGTGCGACACCGACTCGGACGATGCGCTCCACTCGGCGGGGAAGGTCGTACCGTCGCCGCGCGCCTGTACGCGGAACTCATAGGTCGTCCCGCACGCAACTCCGCCTTCGGGACTGAACGTTTGGCTCCTGCCCGTCGCCGCGTCGAGGTTCGTCCACTCTTCTTCGGAGCCGCCAGTGCGGTACTGTACCCGGTACTCGGCTGCGCCGGTGACCGCGCTCCAACTGATCGTGAACGTGCCTCCCGACAGGGATGCGGTCACACCCTGCGGAGCGGGCACTACCTTGTGTATCCGCACCATCAGCTTGTCGCCGTCTTCCCACGGCTGGGACGACACGCTCCAGCTCAACGTGTCGTTCGTGGCGTCCACCGTCGCGTCCGCAACATCCAACGACAGCGACACCGTTCCGTCCAACTCGATGATGTCCATGGTCTGGCCAGCAAACGCGTCGTCTGGGGTAACACCCAACTTCACCGTGCCAGACTGCCACTCGATACTCCCGATGCTCGCTGACGCGCCGTTGGCGTCCGTGAAGGAAGCAGGCTTCAGTACGCCGTTCGTACCGTCTGCCTTAACGGTGGTGCCAACCGCCACTGGGTCGAAGAATAACTCGTGCGTTGTACCAGCAGGGGCGGTGACGGTGACGAAGTGCTCACGGGACCTCCTCAACTCCTCTGGATATGCGTCACAAAGTATAAATTCGTGTAGACGGCTCAAGTAGAAATATTTGTACTCCCCTTCCGGAAGCGGACGCAAGGTTATGATGACGCCGGGCCATTCGGCAACGAAAAGGTCTTTGTCATTTTCTTCAAGCCAGAATTGACTGCGGCGGTTCGCTGGTTGAACTCGCCAGTACTTCGCCGAACCATCCTCAAATACATGGGTGCCCGTAGGCAAGCCGGACTCTACGGCAATGTCGTAACGCTGGTAAGGTTGTCTACCGGCCAGATTGAATTGGACTACCCTCTCCCGTCTGTACTTGTCGGCTATGCACTCCCTGTACGCCTCGGATCCGCCGCCATCTCTGACTTCCTGCTCGATCGCCGCAATCTGAGTCTTCAATTCGCCAAGCGTTACTGTCGGAGTCGAAGTTGCGTTGGGTACATCGGTCAAATATCGACGATTGTCATTTACTGGGGATGAACTACTCTGAGGATCAGCCAATGGCAGCCACTTCTGAGTATGTCTACTGTCCAACATGTATGAGAGTTGGAGACCAAGCCAGTAGCGATCAGCCTGACTAGTAGCGGGCAACCAGGGATGAGTATCTTCAAAAAAGAGGATTGCCTCCCTGTTATCCCACTGTGTGTCCCGGTCGCCTAGGAGGTCGGGTCCATTGGCCTCAGCCTCGCTTGCCGTCGGATATGATTGACCACCGAATACCACAGCCACCAAAACTGTGCCTCCCGTTCCCTTCAGGTACTCATGCACATTGAAGGTGAACTCAAGCGAGCGCACATAACCATCATTCAAACCTCCTCCCGACCTTTGCAAGGTATCCCTTGTATCAAACTGTTCCGTCGAGCTAGTGACAGACCGCAGAGTCGCCCGAGCTATCACATTCGCCCTGGCAACTTTTTCTTTCAGTGAAGACTCGCCGAAGTAGGCATCAAAGCTGGACACCTGAGCCGACCGTCCTTACACCGAATCGGAATCCTGCTCAGACACTGACTCGACGGTCGCATCAACCGTCTGTGCCTGTTCCGTGCTCGATCCTACTGAGGGCAATTGTTCTGGTGATGTGTTCCAACCGCAGGCCAAGAGAACTCCAAAGACCAGCAATAGTATGCCGTACGTAGTCACGTTTAGCGTAATGATTGTTATTTCTCTCCTTTATCTACGATGCGGTTCCCAACCATGTTCGTTACGGTACACCTGGCGCAGATAGGCCCTGTCCGTGGTGGGGATTAACTTGAATAACTGACCGTAATCCATCAGCCATCCTTGTGCTTCAGGATACTGGTCCAAATCTGTTAATCCCAACGAGTGTCCAAACTCGTGCATGATGACTCCGGGTAAGTATGCTAGATAGACGTCATTGCCATCCTCATCTTCGCCTACGTATTTGAATCCTGCTCCACGTCCCGACTCACCTAGAGCCGGCGGAATTACATCAGAATTCAGATACTTGAGGGTCCAGAGTATTCGTACACCATCAGCAGAGTATGACGGTTCTTCGATTATCATGGTCATATTTCCCATGTGACCATCGCTGTCAACGTTTCTACCAGCATCAATGCAGGCAAGTCCGGTGCACGTCCCTACGATGGTAATCGTCGTTTTCTTGTCATCGGTGTTTTTGTCGTTACATGTCCCAGTATTTTCCTTGCAGACATGTACTTTCGGCCAGTTTTTGGACACCGCATTGTTCCACACGGTTGCAGCAATAGGAATTGAAGGACCTATGACGTCGTCGGGATCGGGGCCTCTTGGATCGTGCTCATAATCTGAGGGCAAGCTAATATCGCCGACAGTGTATTTCGATACGTAGTCCTCTTGATGTCCCAACTCTGGGAACTGTTTGGCCAATTCCGCATGCAACGTTAACGTGAAGCTTCCCGTAACAGGTGTAGAATCTGTCATCGTCACTTCCACGGTATACGTTTTGGCAGACAGGCGGGATACATCAACTCGAGAATTAGACGGACGCACGTCATCCAAAGGCTGAAGGTTATTGTCATCGTTCTCCACCTTTATGTCACCATCTTTCCCGATGCCATTTCGCAGAACAATGTACGCGTCTGCAATGTCCGATTCCAGGTCTATGTAGACGCGCGCGGTCGGACGAACGGTAAACTGATAGAACTGCGCGTAAGGGCGGTCATCCGTGCCAACATAATCCGACCCGGGTGGGGCATAACTTCCATAGCAATCTGAGTCCCAATTACCGTTGATGATCTGGCGATGGTGCGTGCTACTGCTATTGTAGTCCAGGATATTTGGAATGATCGTAGTACAGTTGGGCATAGTGGTCTTGATGGGACTCGACCAGTCGGACTTGTTTCCTTCCTCGTCCTCACTTCTGACTCTGTGCCAATACGTCGCACTGTCCAGAAGCCCACGGATTACGGCTTTTGCCTCGGTGAGGTTGACGTGAGCTTCAGTAGCAGACAGATCCCTCCATCCTTCCTCTGTCGGTGCATTATTGCCAAAGCTTTGTTGCAGTTCGTAGCCCTCTGCACTCTCGTGCCTTCTCCAATCGAGTGTAATCCGTCCCGCTGCAGGGCCAAACATGCTCGTGAGACCCTTCGGAACGGGAACCGACGTGGGTGGAGTAGGTGTGGGTGTCTTGGTAGGCGTCGGCGTGGCGGTAGGCGGTGGCGGAGGTGGCGTGGGCGTCCCCCTGGCTGAGCTTGACCAGGCCCCGCAGTTGTCGGCGGCACCGATGGGTTCTGCGAAGAGCATGCGGTTGCACGCCCGGACCTGAACGTGATACGAACTGCCGTTGGTCAGGCCCGAGATGATCTTCTGCGTGGTGGTAGGCGACCCCCCACTCGTCCACGTCGACGCCGAGGTCAGCTTGTACTGCACCTGATAGCTATTGATATAGCTACCGCCGGATGGCACAGACCACTTCAGTTTGAGACTCCTATCTACGGCAGTGATTTCGGGAGTCTCTACCCTGCCAGGCTTAGTATGGGCATATCTGTCGAGCGACCAGTCGGAGTCACCTCTTCCATTGGTAGCCTTGACCTGGAAGCTGTATCTGGTGGCCGGTGAGAGGCCGGACACTACTTTGCTCGTACTCGACGCTGGTGCGCTGACTTCGCCGGATCCTCCCCCGTCCCTGTCCTGGTATCCCACCGTATAGCCTCTGATTGGAGAGCCATTGTCCGCCGGCGCTGTCCATCTTATTCTTATGCTGGACGTAGTGATATCCCCGTCGCGAAGGCGCGAAGGACGCGCGGGCCTATTTGGAACATCAGCTGCCTGCCCTGTAGCGCCGTCGTCGGATCCGGGGTCATCCGGTTCGGGAGGATCGGTGGTAATCGGCGTGCTCGTTTCATTATCGCTCTGCCGTACCGAGACAGATGGGGGCACGTCGTCGGATTCCTCTGCGTTCACGGCGGAGAAGGCAACCATGATCACGTAGGCGGCGATCACCCCGCCAAGTACCAATCGTTGAATGTTCTGCCCGGCCAATGGACTCATCCTTTCGTCTAGTTGACGAGTACCGTTTCCTTAGTGGACGCGTCGTAATGCACAGAGTCTGCGCCTAACATGTATTGCCAATAACCATAACAATATTTGTGTGACTTAGGTGTAACTGTTCGGCCTCTTTCGTATGACTTTTTGTAATCTTTCAGCGAAATCTACAAAATCAGTCCTGCCGACACCGAATCCCGTCGGCCAGTGAGGGTGGGAGGATCGAGATGTCCCAGTCCTACCAAGGTAGATATGCACAAGGCTTGTCACCGGATCACTCCATATTTGGCTTGAATGTCGGCTCGGTTGGAGTATGCGTCCCTGCGTTGCCTCCCTTAAATGCAAAAAGGCCCCACATATGAGTGTGCGGGGGAGGAACACCGAATCTTGGTGTCCTCCCCCGTTGTCTTGGCCGTCTAGCGTCCTGCGCCGACCGGCTGCGCCGCCGGGTCGGGGGAGTGGGCCGCACGTAGGCTGGATGCTTCGGCGTCTCCTCCCACCTGGCCTTCGCCCTCTCGGTCACCGCCGCGACCTCCTGCGCCAGTGTGGGCAGGTCATGGTCGTCGAAGATCTCGATGTGCGGGTCCGACGAGGGCTGCTGCACGCCGATGGTGGCCCTGTCCCCCTTGATGGAGACGACGACCTTCAGGTCCTCCGACGCATCGGCCTTCGCCTCGGCGTCGGGCTTGTCTCCAGCATCGGCACCGCCCTGCGCGTCCTGCGCAGCGCTGCCCGTGGCGTCCTGCTCAACGATGACAGTAGCGGGCCCGTCGTCGGGTGCGTCGGCGAAGGGCCTCTACGGCATCCTCGATACGCTGGCGTCGGGACGGCTTTTCGGGCCGTACCCTTTCGGATGTCTGCCATTTAGGACGGGTAGGCTTCGTGGCGTAGGTTAGCTTCTCTACCACATCGCCCCAGTTCCTGAGGCCAATGTTCACTCCTGCTATCGCGGCTGGGGTACTGTCTTTGAGCGCCATGTGTGGCCGAAACAGGTTGTAGTCAACAGCGATGCCCTCTAGGTAGGTCTGGCCTGCCTCGCGCGACTTCAATCCCCGCAGAACCTTGTCGCGGTCGCGAAGCGTACCCTGTAGGCGTTCCGACAAGTTGTTGTGAAGCTCCGCGTCAAGCCCTTCCGACTTCAAGTGCATGGTATGAGGCATTGTTCTCCGAATAGGTTTTATGTAGCTCCCGAGCATGTCCGTGATAATCTCTTTGGGGTGTTTCTGCGCCGCTTCAACGGCTTTGCGCATCGTGATCGCGGCGGCTTCTCCTGAGCGACGCGGAGATAGGTGGATTGCGAGCATGTAACGTGCACTTCGCGGTCGAATTCTACTTTAGGATCCTGATCTCGATGGTGGCAGTCGTAGTCGCCACGCTCACCTTTGTCGCTCTTGCGGCAGTTGAACTGCGTGCCGACGTTCATGCCGGGACGCAGTGTGATGAAGCGGGGCACCTGCTGGAAACCCGGTGCATCCTCAAGTCTGGATCAACAAAGGAACGGGCTGAGGAGAACGACCCAGCAGCACCAGTACTTTGCTGCATCGTTCGTGCTGTTCGACAGTGAGAGCATCGAGATCCTTCGCCATCCCATTGTGCTGTTTGATGCTGCGGCCGCAGAACAGGGTAATCCACCTGAAGTCGTCAGAGTCGTTCCCATAGTGTGAGCAGGCGTCTTGTTGGGGGATCACCGCTGGTCGAACGTTCGCCAGTAATCTATGCTTATCACCCGCTGCCAGCGCCTGTCTATGCGCGCCATCGGTTCCTCATCCGGTCCCTCCCCCACGACCACGGGCTTGGGAACGTGCAAGAGCCTAATGGCGTCGCTACGCGAAGAGTCATGGACAGTCGCAAGGCCCGCATCTCAGGCGCAGGTGCGAGAACTCAAGCTCGACAATCCTGTGGAGTACGTGGCCCCGACCCTCAGAAACCTCAACCTGGGTCCGCCTCCACGAGCCGCCGAATCTCGTCGCCTTGAGCGTCCTTCAGCATTCCCATCTGCCCGCCCGACTCGCCCGTGAAGCCGGATAGGGTAAGTGTATCTTCCTTATCTGATAGTATTATCTAGGGGATTTACCTCTAGCAGGCTTCGGATGATCTCTGAGTCTCTCTGCCATGGGCCACGGGCTCCTTCAACCTCACGGCCTTCTCCCAGTTCGATCAACCCGACTCCCTGCAGGGCAGCCCGTCGCTCGGGCATACCGGATTCGCATGTCCAGCCTAGAATGCGTCCTCTTCAAATGGGTATCGATCGTCATCAACAGGGGTTTTATGGAAGAGGAGCGGAACGGGAGGGACGTGGGCTTTATCACCGGTTCGTCAACTACCAGCGGAACGACGCGGGTGTCGTCGCTTCCGTTGCTGAGTTTCCAGACCTGACGGGAGGCAGATCCGAGCCAGTCCGTGAGAACCGACTCACTCATGGACACGAAGGCTCCCATCGTGTGCAGACCGAAGTGGTGCAACTTAATCTTGATCTCTACGGAGACGGGAAGCAGGTCGATAGAGAAAGTGACGAGGAAAGCTCCAGCGTTGTCGGGTACCCTGAACGCTCCATGTGCCTTGCGCGTCCGGGCTGCGACGAACGCGGGGAACTTGGCGACCGCCACGCCGACGCGGGGATTCAGGTGGAAGGGAATCGCGTTCAACAGAGTGGAGACGACCCCGGCCTCACCCCGGTACATTGCTTCCAGCCCGTCGATGCGGACGTAGGCGGTGCCGAGCTCGGCCCCTTCAACACGGTCGCCGACCCCCTGCAGGGCGGTGAGCAACCCGCTGAAGACTCGCCTGTAATAAGGCTCGTCAGCGCCCAGCACCACGGCGTTCGCGTGGCGGGACATCGCCTGCTCCAAGGTCATGCCCGCCGTCAATCCCGAAGCGCCGGGAAAACTGTCCACGACGAGGGCCTTCGCCCTAGCAAGGTCTCGGTCGACGATCAGGACAGGGCTGTCTTTCAGGTCGGGGTGTCGGCTCATCTCCACCTTCGCTCTCAGGTGAGTGATGAGCGCGCAGGCTACCCTCATGGAAACTCCTCGATTCACGGGTGGTGGCGTTAGGGCAGGGAATGATACAGAACACCAGTTCTGTGTGTCAACCCTTCGTCGGCAATGAGAGCGCGTTTATAAGGGCTTCTGTTTCCTGTAATATGGGCGAATATACGTCCATACGATCATCGAAGCGGTCAGTTGCCGACGCTCTGGACAAGGGAAGACTGCTGTCAAGCGGGAAAACACAACATGTGGACCACTGAGAACGTAGCACTCGTGATTTATGCCATTCTGGGAGTTGGCCTTGTACTGCTCATCATCGACACAGTGGTTGTGGACCTGCCCACGTACCTTATAGTGCTGGGGGTATGTGCCCTGGTCTTTGGGGGTAGTGCAATCGTCGGAGTGTCGGCGCGCCGGATCATAAACCGGGAGGACTGCTGGCAAGTGGGAAAACTCGACATGTGGACCAATGAGCGAGTAGCACTCGTGATTTATGGCATCCTGGGGCTTGGCTTTTTGCTACTCATTATCGACACAGTGTTTGTGGACCTGCCTATTTACCTTATATCGCTGGGGATATGTGCCCTGGTAATTGGAAGTGTCGCAACCATCGGAGGGTCGGTGCGCCGGATCATATACCGGGAGGACTGCTCGCAAGCGGGAAAACTCGACATGTGGACCAATAAGAACGTAGCACTCGTGATTTATGGCGTCTTGGGGCTTGGCTTTGTACTACTCATTATCGACACAGTGGTTGTGGACCTGCCTATTGACCTTATAGTGCTGGGGATATGTGCCCTGGTACTTGGAGGTGTCGCAATCATCGGAGTGTCGGTGCGCCAGATCATAAACCGTGAGGACGTCGAATAGAGCCGCATCAACCCCAAGCCTGGGTCGATGAATACGTTATGCTCTTGTAGGCTGGATCGGATTGCCCTGGACCGAGCTGTTGTCCTCAAGTGAAGCAAGCCCAAACGCGCTATCCAGCCGTGACACGTGGAGACGCAAATCGAGTAGTCCTCTCTGCAGAGTGGAGTTGAGGGCAAGCGTGCAAGCTAGCCAGTAACTTCGGACCTGCCTCTCCCGGTCAGGACGATGGTACGGCAGGCCATAGGGGTGCGGTTCAGGTATCCGTTCTTCTCCAAGCGCCGGATGTGGTAGTCGACCACCGACGTGCTGCTGATGTCGCAGCCCTCGACGATCTCTCTCAGGGAGGGAGGGTGCGAGTTGGCAACGGTGTAGTGCCAAATGAACGCCAGTATCCGCGACTGACGTTCACTCAGTGCGCGAGAGGCAGTGACCCCGTTCACGTCGTGCTCTTTCGGTTTGGCGTATGGCATCTCTCTCCCTCGGGAACGGATGAAGCCGGCGCTGACCATCAAAGTCCATGATACAGAACAAATGTGCCCATATCAAACAAGTGGGAGTGATCGGCCCTTCCGTGCGGGGACGCGTCCCGAGCGTCCCGGAAACGCAAAAAGCGCCTGAATATGGACGAACGGGCCGGTCGGGACGCCGCCGCTAACGGTTCAGGCCAATCTCCCTCGCCAGTGTGTCGGCCAGCCATCGGTATTCGTGGGCCCCGTCCGTCCGACCTTCGGCCACCAGTTCCCGGCAAAGACGCCTGGCGAACGCGACCGCCCGATCCTTGCACGACTCGCAGACGGTTCCAACGGTAAGGCAGTGTCGGCGTTGCTCCGCGTAGTATTTCAAGCTGATCCGGTCGTCGGCGGAGGTCTCCGCTCCGCAGAGGGCTACTTCCTTCCGGGCTTCGGCGTCGAACAGGTGCATGGTCTCCTCCTCTAGGCTGTCGGTGATTGGTATATTCATCTGAGTCTGCCTGGACATCGTTTCGTTCTCCTCCTTAAATGCAAAAAAGGCTCCACATATGAGCGTGCGGGGGAAAACACCGAATCTCGGTGTCCTCCCCCTGTTGTCTTGCCGTCTAGCGTCCTGCGCCTGCCTGTAGCTAGGCAGACGGGCCGACCGACTGCGCCTCTCACTACGGTTCGGCCTAGAACAGCCTCGGCGTCTGGGCCTGCTCCGGCTCTGCCGCTCCCTCGGCCGTCGAAGCCTGCGCCGCCCCCTGCCGACGCCGGTTGCGACTCCTTACCGGTGGAGCGGGCCGTTCGTAGGCCGGATGCTTGGGAGCCTCCTCCCACCTCGCCCTGGCCCTCTCCGTAACCGCCGTGACCTCCTGCGCCAGCGCGGGCAGGTCATGGTCCTCGAAGGTCTCGATGTGCGGGTCCGACGAGGGCCGCTGCACCCCGATGATGGCCCTGTCTCCCTTGATGGAGACGACGACCTTCAGCTCCTCCACCGCGCCGGTCTGCGCCCCGGCGTCGGACTTGTCTCCGTCGTCGGCAGCGCCCTGCGCGTCCGGTTCGGCCTCCTCGGTGGCGTCCTGCTCGTCGACGACCGTGGCCGCCGCGTCGTCCGCCTTCTCAGCCGCGTCGCCGAAGAGACTATCGTCCGCGCTCGGCGCGTCCGTGCGGGTCGTTTCCGTTCCGTTCTCGTCCGGCATGGTCTTTCTCCTTTCCTTATATGTGCTCTGGCCGTGTTCACGTGAGTCGGTGGCTAGGCGGCGATCCTCGACGACTCTCCCTTGATCTCGCCGATGGTCTTCGGCTTCCAGTAGAGGTCGCGCTCGATGGCGGGGACGCGGCCGAACACGTTCGTCTCCGCAAGCTCGGTCAGGTCGAAGTAGCCCCACTCCGTCTCGAACCCCTCGATGAGGCCGAAGCACTCACCGGTCTCCGGGTTCCACTCGGTGATGTACCAGCGCCAGCCGTTGTAGGGACAAAACAGCTTGGCGCAGGCCGTCACGTCGTCGGTGTTCTGGACATTCTCGTTGGCGTACAGGGCGGGGATCGTCTCCCCGAGCTCCTTCGTCATCAGCTTGTGCCTGCGCAGCCCGCTGTGCTTGTCCTGCCACATCGTCGTGGTCGTGGTGGTTGTCTTCTCATCAGACATGGTTTCTCCTCTCTTGTTCGTTCTCTGAGCGTGTTCGTTGCGCCAACTATTCGGAGTCGGCCCCCACCAGCCGTTCAACCGCCTTCGGCGTGACGTAGGTGGGTGTGACCGTTCCCTGGTCCATGTCCAGGTAGAGGGCCATGAAGGGGCAGGTTCCCGCCACCATGCGGCGGACGACCTGTAGCACCAGCGACGCCATCATCTGGTTGATGGTGGGGTCCTGGTCGGTGAGGTCGAGGGCCGCCGCGCAGTCCACGTCCGGCGGCCTTGTGGACACGGCGGTCAGCAGGTCGGGGCGCTGGAGCGTGGGCGCGGGCGCCAGGTGGAACGTCTCCCCGGTGTAGGGGGGTTCCGCCAGTTCCACCCTCTCGGCCACGTTGCCGACGAGCACCTGTCCCCAGTTGGTGTCGTTGCCCGCGTCGATGAGCCAGCGCCCCGGGTCCCCCGGCAGGCATTCCGCCATCGCCCTCCGTGCGGCGGCGTTGTCGGCGCAGCCGATGATGAGATTGCCGCCGCGGGACGGGATGCCGGGGTAGCCCTGTGGGTGGGGTTGGTCTTCGTACTCCCTGAATGGGTAGACCGAGTAGCCCACGGGTCGCCGGTAGGCTTTCGCCAGCCGGTCGGCGAGGGCCTGGGACTTGAACTTTCCGACATCCTCTGCGTAGAAGTTCTGCCTGAGCAGGTTGTGGGGCTCCACCCGGTCGTGGTCGACCAGGACGATGGTGGCTTCCCGCCCCTGGAAAAGGCGGCAGAGGCCCTCGGCGACGAAGCCGCCGGTCCCGCCGCAGCCGACCACCGTTATCCAGGGGTTGTCCAGCAGGAACGCGTTGTCCAGTTGGAAAGGCATTCGATCACCTCCTCTGTCATTTGATCGGTCGAGTCCGGCTCCTCGCCCGTCAGCCGCAGGCCAGGCGCTGGCCCGTCGAAGACCTGCGGCCAGTCCGCCGGGGCGAAGTGGCCGTAGACGCCCACCCGGAGGCTAATCTCCGGTTCGGGGTCGTCGAGGCGCCCCACGACGCCGTAGATGCGGAAGCCCAGTTCGTCGCCGTCGTCGGTCTTCGAGAAGAAGGCGCGTGAGCTTCCGTGGGAGTGGAACTCGGCCACCACCCCTGCGGGCGGCGTGTACTTGAGGGACGAG
>JAPPDQ010000419.1 GCA_028875495.1 Chloroflexota bacterium | reverse complement strand
GACGGGGTGTACCTGCCGTGGTTCAAGTGGCCTCACGGCCCCGAGGAGCGCGACCTGCTGGGCAGGATCGGCGATCCGGAGCTGCTCTCGAACGGGTCGAAGCACTACGTCGTCCGGCAGGACTTTGATGTCTCCGCCGGGCAGCTCTACGGCGCGCAGCTTCCCGCCAAGATCGAGGTCGGCGATGACGCGAGTCCGACGACCGTTGGCTTCTACATCGCGGACGAGTTCGACACCGAGACGCGGTCCACGCTCCGGCTGACTATCTACGACCACACAATTCATGACGAGACGGTCGTTACGCTGAACGGAAAGGACCTCCCTATCTCAAGCGCATGGAGGACAACTCGCGGCTTTACGCACGTCGTGCTCGACTTCCCGCTGGAGTCGGGGGCGCTCAAGACCGGGCGCAATAGCGTCTCGATTTCGATACGGTCTAGGCCGGGCAACCTCGGCACCGAGCTGCCGCGCCTTGATGGGGTGGAGGTGATGGTGAAGTACCCGGAGCCCCAAGACTTCCTGTAGTCGGTTCCCGAATAACGGGGCAGACGGCAATACGTCAACAATTCCGCGAAGGAACAGCCAAAGGGACAACACATGAGCAATCGACGACTGATCTTCTACGACGACGCTCGACACTATCACTACTACGTGTACGAGCCACCGATGAGCATGAGGGAAGCCACGGCGACCATCGACGCGGTTGCGGGTACGGGAGTGGACACTTTCGTCTGGGGCTTTGGGGTCGGGCCGACAGTCTTCCACGACTCGAAGCACGCCGACGTGTTCGCCGCGCACCTAGAGGTTATTCCCGACGTGGCAAGCTGGCGGGGGTACGAGAACACCATGAGCCTCATCAATCGCGGGTGCGATCCGCTCGACGTGATGATCGACCGGGCGCACGAGGTCGGCATGAACTTCATCGGCAGCCTGCGGTTGACCCACTCGTCGGACCCGGCGGACGCGACCAACGCCCATAACTGGCAGTTCAAGATCGACCACCCTGAGTGGGTGCTCAAGGGAGACGACTCCCCGAACCGCAAGAACGCCTTCAACTGGATTTACCCGGAGGTACGCGCCGAGCGGTTCGCCATTGCGGAGGAGACGCTTACCCGCTACGACGTGGATGGCCTGGAGCTCGATCTCACCTTTGACCCATACTATTTCGAGGCCGACGAGGTAGCGGACAACTTGCACGTCCTGACGGACTTCATTCGCGACCTCAGACGCGCGGCCAAGGGATCGGGCGAAAAGCGCGGCAAGTCAATCGACATCGGGGCCAGGGTGTTTCCGACGCTGAAGGCGAACAACGACGCCGGGTTCGACGTAGAGACGTGGCTGCGAGAGGGGCTGCTCGACTTCGTGGTGCCCAACGTCTACAGCCACATGCCCATCGACCCCGACTTCCCGTTCGAGGTTTTGCTCGACCTTGCGCGGGCCGGCGGGTGCGAGGTCTACCCTGCCATGGGGTCAGTGTTGGGGGCGAACCGGGAAGAGTATGCAGGAGTGGACTACTATCGCGCCGCCGCTTCGGCCTACTGGAGCCGTGGGGCGGATGCTCTCTACCTGCCATGGTTCCCGTGGCCCATCGGCCCGGAGCAGCGACAGATCCTGTCGGAGATCGGCGATCCTGACGTGCTATTCGAGAAGCCGAAACGCTATTACATGGCTCCCCGCCAGGACCAGTGCGTCAGGTTCGGATATGAGGCTTCCCTACCCGTACAGATCGATGCCGGAGCGGACGCGACTCCCGCCACCGTATGCCTGACCGTCGTGAAGGACTCTCCCGACGCGAACGTGACATTGACGCTGAAGCTGGGCGAATCGACTTCCCAAGACGGGATAAGCGTCAGTTTCAATGGGGTAGAACTGTCCCTCGACGACGCGACCTACACGACGTACGGCTACGACTACTCGACACTGGAGTTGCAGCTTGGCTGGGACGATCTCGTCGATGGGGTGAACGCGCTGTCCGTCGCCATCCTGTCCCGACCGGCCAAACTGTCGAGTGCCGTAACCCTGTTGGGCGTCGAGCTATCCGTGGACTACGTCACGCCAAAGCAGCCGTAATAAATGCGAAGCCGGGCGATCTGCGATTGAAAGTCGAGCTATCTAGCTTCCGGGGGGCGGGTAGCCCATCGACTTCTTGACCGCTTCATCTATCGTCTCCGGCGTGACCAGCA
>JAPPDQ010000085.1:8640-20941 GCA_028875495.1 Chloroflexota bacterium | reverse complement strand
GCATCGAGTGGGCGTCGGGCACGGTGAAGGTGAAGGTCAGTCCGCACACGGGGCTTACGGGTCAGACTGTGGACTTCATCGAGCTGGACGGTTCGGTGTCACTCTCACTGCTTGTAGATGACGCGACCATCGACGCCGCCAACAACACGCTGAGTTGGACGGTGTCGGAGCAGCCCTGGCATGACGGTGACAAGCTGATGGTGCGGATACGGGAGGAGCGGTAGCCCTTCGACAGGCTCAGGGCGAACGTGCTTTGAGATAGCCTCTAGCCCGCCGCCGGTACGGACTTCGGGAGGGTGAAGCTGAAGACGCTGCCTCGACCGGGTTCGCTCTCGACCCAGATGCGGCCGCCGTGGGCCTCGATGATGCCCTTTGCGATGCTGAGGCCGATGCCCGCGCCGCCGGACTCGCGGTGTCGGGCGGGGTCTGCGCGATAGGCACGGTCGAATATCTTGGGCAGATCGCGCTGCCGTATGCCCTCTCCCGTGTCGGCCACCTGCACGTGGACTTCCTCCCCTGCGTCGACGGCCCGTATGGAGATGGAGCCGTCGGGCGGGGTGTAGCGGATCGAGTTCTGCACGAGGTTGTAGAGCACCCGCTGGACGCGCTGAGAGTCCATAGAGACGGGCGAGATGTCCTCTGCGACCTCGCCCTCCAGCCGCAGTCGCCGGTTGTTCGCCTGCGCCGCCATGCTTTCGAGCGTGTCGGATATCAGGTCCTGGATGGACGCCGACTCGATGTGGAGGGCTAGGATGCCGGCGTCGATCTGCGAAAGCTCGAAGAGGTCGCCGATGAGGCCGCTGAGGTTCTCGACCTCCGACTGGATCGTCGCGAGATAGCGCGCCTTCGTGTCCTCGTCGGTCACAACCCCGTCGTTGATGCTCTCGATCATGGCGCGGATGGACGCGAGGGGAGTCCGCAGGTCGTGGGAGACCGCGCCAAAGAGTTCCTTGCGGGCGTTTTCGAGGTCGCGCTCGCGCTCGAAGCTGCCTTGGAGCCGCTCGACCATGTCGTTGAAGGCGGCGGCAAGCTCGCCGACCTCGTCGTTGGACTCGACGGGCACCCTCGTATCGAGGCTCCCGGTGTTTATCTCGCGGACGGCGCTGACGAATCCATCCATCACCCGCGCGGTCGGCGCGGAGGAGGCGTACGCGACGAAGATGGATATGCCGACGGAGAAGACGGTGAGTACGACGAGGAGGTAGAAATCGTGCTGTGAGAAGAACATGAGCACGGCGACGAACCCGACGTTGGCGAGGGAGAGCGCCATTACGAGGACGGATATGAGGATGAGGCGGCTTCGGATCGAGCGTGCCCAAGACGGCAGGCCGAACTGGGAGACTGCGACGCCGAGGCCGACGGTTATCCCGCCGGACAGGAGCAGGAACAGGCCGAGGTCGACCAGATCGCCCGAAGGCGGGTCGAGCAGCACAACGGTTGCCGCCAGGACGATTGCCAGGAGGGCCAGGAGCGTTGCCACCGCTTGCATGGAGTGCTTTGCGAGTGAAGTCATACCCTATGCCTCGAACTTGTACCCAACACCCCAGACGGTCTTGATGTATCGCGGCTTGAGGGGGTCGGACTCCAGCTTCGCCCGGAGACGGCGGATGTGGACCGTGACGGTCGAATAGTCGGCCGCGTAGGAGTAGTCCCACACCTGGTCCATGAGCTGCGTCCTCGTGAAGACGTGGTTGGGATGCGACGCCAGGAAGAAGAGCAGGTCGAACTCCTTGGCTGTCAGTGTGACCTTGCGAGGGCCGTCGGTCACCTCCCTGGTGTCGGGGTTGATTTCCAGAGAGCCGAACTTGAGCGTCGAGCCGGTGCCCGTGCCCGGACTCGCCTGCGCCCGCCGCAGCACAGACTTGACACGCGCCACGAGCTCTCGCGGACTGAAGGGCTTGACCATGTAGTCGTCCGCACCCATTTCCAGTCCGACGATGCGGTCGGTCTCCTCGCCGCGCGCGGTGAGCATGATGATCGGCACGTCGGAGTTCTTGCGGAGGATGCGGCAGACCTCAAGACCGTCGAGGACGGGGAGCATCAGGTCGAGGACGACGAGGTGGGGATTCCAGTCCTGGGCGACCTTGAGGGCGTCAGCCCCGTCGGACGCGATGGCGGCGTCGTACCCTTCGAGCTTGAGATAGCGCTCGACGACCTCCGTCACAACACGCTCGTCGTCTACGATGAGAATTCGAGTTGCCATGATGTCGTCGCGCCGGTTACTCGCACCTTCGGAGGTTGTTGTCCCCAGTATACGCGAGTCGGCGGGCGCAGTCGCGGGCTGTGTTGTGTTCATCGGTCGTTCCTGTTCGTCGGTTATCCACCATAGTAGGCGCCAAAGGTTTCCCCCTCATTACGTACCTTACAGAACTGTTAACGGTTGGCAGGCCCCGCACATCCGCCGCGTCGCGTAGAATGAGGCTCCAAAGAATTCCTACGACAAGGAGACTGAAATGTCCCGACCGCCTGACTACGGAATCATCTACAACTGGGACGGCGCGCCGCATGGTCACCACGAGGTCCCACAGACGATGGAGCAGTTTCTCGGCTCGATGTACGCGCCGCTGGAAGACACGCAGGTGGGAGCGCACTTCTGGTGCATCGGGGAGCACGTCGCACGGTACCGGAGCGAGGTGCAGGAGACCACCGGGGAGCACGTGGGCAGGGAGTATCACAGCGCCCACGCTTACACGTTCAGTGAGAACGTTCTCGCCATGATCGAACGCGGAGAAGACGCGCAGGCCGCCGCGATCGAGCGGGGTCACGAGCTTGGGATGCACGTGTACGCCTCGGTGCGTATGAACGACAACCACTTCGCGGGGCTGCAGGTCGAGGACCTGGCGACGTCGCGTCACGGTTCGATTACGCAGATGCGGCGCGACCATCCGGAATGGGTGCTCGGCGACGGGGCGCAGTCGGACTGGTTTGCGCTTTCGTGGAACATGGCCGTGCCGGAGGTGCGGAGGCACAGGTACGAGCACGTGAAGGAGCTCTGCGAGCGCTGGGACTGGGACGGGGTGGAGCTGGACTGGCAGCGTCACGGGTACCACTTGCACAAGGACTACGGGTACAAGCTGCGTTACGCGCTGACCGACCTGCAGCGTTCGATCCGGCAGGCGACAGACCGTATCGCGGAGGAGCGCGGCAGGCCGTTCTACGTCGCCGCGAGGGTGTCGGGCACGCTGGAGATGTGCAAGCGCATCGGGTATGACATCGAGACGTGGGTCGATGAGGGCCTCGTGGATGTCCTCATCCCGGCGGCAAGCTCAGGGACCGACCCGCTGCTGGACATCGAAGGGTTCAAGCGGCTGACGGAGGGCACCGATATCGCGGTGTACGGGTGCATCTACGGGTCCACGGACGGGCCGCACGTCGGGCCGGAGGACGAGGTCTTTAAGCAGGACATGGTGCTCGGAGGCATCGCGAGTCGCAACTACGAGCATGGGGCGGACGGCATCTACGTGTTCAACTTCCACGGCGACAGTGAGTATCGGCGGAGACTCCTGACTACAATGGGTTCGCCTGACACGCTCAAGGGAACCAGCAAGATCTACGCCGCGACGCACAAGATACCGCGCGTGACAGGTGACTGGCGCGGAGCGGAGCTCAACGACCGAATCTATGCCGAGGTGCCGACGCCGCTGATCGAGACGATGAGCGGGGACGGCCCAACTGTCACCCTGACGGTCGCCGACGATTTCTCATCAGACCCACCTGAGAGTGTTCGCCTTCGTGTTCGCATGGAGGAATGGGTTGTGGGCGACCAAGTTGAGGTGATGTGGGACGGCGAGTTCCTGCCCGACGCGAAAGTTGAATACGCTATCGAGCGGTCGCATATGGGCGATAGGGTATCCGGTGTGGTGTGGCAGTCCTACGCGCTCGAACAGGAATGGGTGCCGAAGGGATGCCACAAGGTCAAGGTGGTCTTGCGGCATCGGAACCCGCACATCATCCCGGACATGACGCTGACGGACGTGGAATTGGTGGTCAGCTACGGGGAGGGGTGACCATACCCCACCTGTTAGTTGAAACCCCGGATGAGGACGACGCCGGTCATGAGGGCGGCGATGCCGAGTATGCGGATGTAGTCGGCGCGGATGATGTTGCCGCCGAACGCGCCGATGTGGTCGAGGAGGACGGCCGCCGTCAGCTGACCGGCGATGGCGGCGGAGATGTAGAGCCCGACGCCCAGACGGGGCGCGAGGAAGCCCGCGCCGACGAGGAAGGGTATGGGCATGAGTCCGGTGAGCACGTAGTACCACTCGATGTCCCTTGCGGAGAACGCCAGCGCGACGGTGGCGGCGATAGCGAAGGCGATCATGATGTACGGACGGTCGAAAGGCGGCGGCAGTCCGATGGACGAGGTGGCAGAGCGGTAAATCACGAACGCGGTGAGGCCGACCACCGTTGCGAGGAGCGATATCCACACGGCGGCCGCGGGGGTACGCGCCGTGCCTATCGCGCCGAGCATGCCCGCCTGCATAGAGATTCCCGCTCCGCTGAGGATGGCGAGGACGATAAAGAAGACCTGCGTCATGGCGCCACCCCTTTTCTCCGGTCGTCCACCAGCTTCATCTTCCGCGAGCCGGTAAAGTACGACTCATCGACGTACTCGAATCGCAGGAACGCGAGTTTGCTTGCGACGAGGAACTCCAATTCCAACTGGTCGGACAGGAGAGAGTCCTTCATGTTCTTTTCGTGGGAGCGCCTCTGGTCGGGGAGCAGAACCGTGAGGACATCCTGTACTTCGGTCGTGAGGACGACCTGCATGTATCCGACCTCGTCTAGCTTCCTGTAGGCCGAGCGCAGGAGTGAGTCGTAGTGGAACTTGGAGCCGAGAATCGAGAAGCTGTCCCCCGCTCGACCGAGCACGTCGACTCGCAGTTGCGACAACCCGCACAGGCAGTCGCCCGGAATTAGGACGATCTCGTCGCCGAGCGCGTACCGGATCAGGGGAACGGTCTTCTGCACGAAGCTCGTGACCACAAGCTGGCCGTCTGAACCATCGCGCTCGGAAGGACGCAGCTCAAACAGGTTTCGGTCGGTGTACAAGTGAATGCCTGTGTGAACCGAGCATTCGATGCCAAGTGACGAGGTCTCCGCCGCCCCGTAGTAGCTGAAGACCTGGATGTCGTGCTGAGACTCCAACTCCGCCCTCAACTGGTGGGGTACTCGTTCTCCTAAGAAGACGACCTTACTGATACTCCCGCGTCCTGCTTCGTCGTAGAGCCTTCGGAGCGGGGGCCAGCACCGCTCGAACATGGACGGCACGGCAAAGATCGCCGTAGGGTCGAGTCGCACCAGCGCGTCGAGCGTCTGGCCCTGATCCCGCCCGACGGAGTAGACGTACGCCTCGTCCGCTCCGAGGAGATCGAGTGCGCGGGCGAAAGAGACCATCAGGTACACAGGGTCGGTGTCGAGACAGGCTACCCTGTCCTGCGCGGTGATGCCCGCCACGCGAAACAACTCGGCCATGAAGTCGTGGTCGTTCCGGTCGTCCTCACTGGAGATGAAGCGCTTCTTTCGTACGCCCGTCGTTCCCGACGAGGTCTCCATATCGACGATCCCGTCGATGACCATGAGGCTCTCTTCGCTCACCTTCGCAAGCGTATTGGCGGAAATTATGGGTAAGCGTTCGAGCACGGCAATGGGGTCGTTCTGAGAGAGATCGTCGTACCCCACTCCGACACTCTCGAAGAGGTCACGGTAGGTTGAAAAGGTCGAGTAGGCGTACTGGAGAGAGGCCCCTAGCTTCAACCTCGCGGCAGGGTCGGGCCTTTGGAGCAGTCGGATGTCGACGAGCGCGGTGGTCATTGCTCTGAGACGCCGCGAGGCGGGGTGAGCAGGCCGGATCGGGATCTTTCCGCCGTGGGGGTGCGCTCGATGGATACATCACGCAGAGGTCGCCGCACGGAGCCCGGCGACAGACCCTCCTTCAACGCGCCCATCACACCTACGGCCTCCCAGTAGTTTTCGACTACGTGCAACTGTTCGGCTGCCCAAGGCAGCTGGGCGAGGTCGTTTCTCATCAGGCTCCGGTTCTCGCGGACGGCTATGACCGGAATCCCCTGTTCGAGTGCGGCCAGGGTCGGCAGTCCGACGCACCTGTCGGGGATGACGAGGCAGGATATGTCTCTCGCCGTGAGGGTGCCTGGCAGGGACATCTCTGCAGAACTTACCCCAATCCGCGGTGCCGTGTGCAATCCTTTCAGGACCGACTGCAGGAAGGTGACGGAGATCACCTCCGCCGCCATACGCGGGTCGACGACGCCGGGGTCGATGTTGGCGACCTCCACCGACTCCATCATGGGGGCGTGGGCGGACGGCACGTTGTACACGGTCGATATCGCGTGGGTCAGCATCGCCTCGACGCCGCCCCACGGGTTGACGATCTCGCCCCTTGAGGAAAAGTAGCTCTCATGCGGCACGTCAACGTCGACGAGGGTTGAGAGCGCCACCGCGTCGTACTCGTCTCTGTGGGTATCGAGTACCTCAAAGACCCGCTCCATGTCATCGACGGTCCCGGCGGCGCGGCCCGATTGGGTGTACTCGCCGCGCACCGGGAGCGGGGGGTCGAGAACGACCACGCGTGGGCACCTGAGCCCGTAGGTCGCCCGCGCGGCGTTGACGGCGTTGACCGTCGCTCGCGCGAACCTCTCGTTGGGGTGAGCGTCGATGATGACCAGCACCCGGTTCGATCTGACGCGCCGCAGGCCGATGGTACCCATGAGGAAGCGGCTTAGAAGGCTGCCCTCGACGTAGAGGCCGTTGGCGGGCATCTCGTTCAGGTCGGAGGCGTTGACGACATTCGGGTGCGTTATGAGTGTGTCGCAAACGGAGGCCAATAGCCTCGCGACCGGCGTCGCGTCACCGGCGTGTCCTCCGATCTCCGCGCCGATGCCTGTTGGCACGACAAGCACCGGGTTGAACGCGCTCGCGTCCTCGTTGAGTCGAGGGTGAAAATCGAACATGGAGGACCCGGCGGACTCTGCTCCCTCCAGAATGCCAACCTCGTATCGGTAGGAGCGCCGCGACGACTCGGTGACGGCGAACCGTATCGGTGTCTGGCCGTCGCGCATCCGGTCGCCGACCATTCGCCGGATGTCGTCGAGAGATCCAGTGCGCCCGTTCGTAGCGGCCTGCGTAAGCTCGCGCTCGAAGAGCCTCACGATGTCACCGCCATTTCGACGAAAGTGTCGTCGTCACGTAACTCGTAGACCTTAGGCAGAGGAATGCCGTTGAAGGTGTTGGCCTTCACGATGGTGTACGCCCCGGCATCGGTGAACACTACGCGCGAACCGACACGCAGTGGCTTGTCGAAGCGGTATTCGCCGAAGACATCGCCTGCGAGGCAAGATATGCCCGCAAGCACGTACTCCTGTGAACCGGCGTCGCTGTGGCCCACGACATCGGGACGATACTGATACTCGAACACCTCCGGCATATGGTTCACCGTCGTATCCAGGACTGCGACTTCCTTGCCGTCGCTGGTGAACAGATCGAGCACGGACGCCACCAAATAGCCACTGTCACGCACGAAGGCCGCGCCCGGCTCGATGATGACCTCCGCGCCGTACCGGTCTCGAATGAGACTCGCGCCTTCCTCAAGCGGTGCGACATTCGTCCCTTCGTCGAAGAGGTAGCCGCCCCCCAGGTTGATCCATTTAGCTTGCGAGAGGACCGACCCGATGCGCGAGTCGAGGATGCTCACCGTTTCCTGCAGCTCACCGAGATCGGTCGAGTCGCAGTTTGAGTGGACGTGGAGACCGTCGATCAACGGGGCAATGCGGTCGCCTGCAGCCGCGAGGTCGTCGAGCGAGACACCGAGCTTGGAGTGCCGTCTGCAAGGGTCATATCGAAGATCGTCTACGAATGAATGCCCCGGATTCACTCGCAGGCCGATTGAGGCGCATCCCGCGAATAGCGGGCCCCACTGTTCCAGTTGGCTGAGCGAGTTGAAGGTCACGTAGTCGCAGATTTCCGCCAACTCGTCGGCGTCGCGGGGAGGCACGGCCACCGTGCAGAGGTGGAGGCTGCCGGAGTCTCCGAGCGCGTTCCGTGCGGCCTGTGCCTCGTTCAGCGAGCTGACGCCGAACCCATCGATGAAGGTGGTGAGGGCGGATAGAACTCCGGGAAGGGCATTCGCCTTGACCGAGTAAAGAAGCGTGCATCCGGCCTCGCGTGAGGCCGTACCTATGCTCGACGCGGTACGCTGGAGGTCGTCTACGTGGCAAACGAATGACGGCGTCTTGGGAGCCGCAAGAACGGTGTGGGCTGACGGTTTGTTTTGTAGGGCCGTTTCCAACATGGCGGGACGGTAGCAGGGTACGGGAGTAGCGTCAACATTTGCCCAGTTGACCTGCGTTTTACCCGAATCTACAATGGCACACGGCGGGAAGGAGCAGGCGTGATCAAGTCCCTATTCGGACGCAAGAAGAAGAAACTCACCGGGGCCACCTCTCTTGCCGAGGGCGTCAAGGACGCGGTCGTCGGCGACGTGTTGACGATCATGGGCTTCGACTTGGAGTACGACGACGGGTACTACCTCATCGAGGCCAAGCACCGCTACGCGACCAGCTACAGCACGTGGTACGAGCTGGTTGCCGGCGATGGAGACCGCAGGTTGTGGGTCTACTGGTCGAACGACGGCGGCCAGCTCTTCACTTCGGTCACCAACAATAACGAGCCGGTACCCCTCGAAGCGCTCAACCTCACGCGCGACGACCTTACTCAGGTCGACCAAGAGCACTCTCTGAGCAACTACTTCACATACGAGGGGCGCGATTTCTACTATCTCAACAGCGGAGAGGCATACTTCTTCGATGGCGGCCAGGGTGACGGGATCGGGTACTATACATGGGACCTGATGAGTTCGGACGAGCGCACGATCCTGTCCATCGACAAATTCAGCGACCGACCGTACGAGTGCTACTTTAGCAGCGTGGTATCACCGGACAGCATTACCGTGTACAAGCAGTGACGGTTCAGCTGTTCTAAGGGAGCCTTAAGAAAATCGTTCGCGGTGAGCATGTCGAACCGTGAACCGCCCTTCGACAAGCTCAGGGCGAACGGAGTATAGTGGTCAGCAGCACCTCGTCAGATACGTTCTGAGGGAGAAGTATCATGGTTGACACGTTCATAGAGACGCTCGAATACTTTCCGCGCGGGCTGGTGTACGTTGCGCTGGGCATAGTCGTCCTGTACATCGCCAAGTGGATTCTCGATCTCGTCACTCCGTACCACGTTAGCGATCAGCTTGGCGAGAAGGACAACACGGCTCTCGGCCTGAGCATCACCGGGTATTTCCTCGGCGTGATAACCGTGTTCGTCGCGGTGCTGTACACGCCATTTGCCTCAGGAGAAGAGTACCAGTGGCAGTTCGATGCCGACTTCGGGTACGACGTGCTGGAGGTCTTCCTCTACTCGCTCGGCGCCATAGCGGTGCTGAACGTGACGCGGTTCCTGGTGGACCGCCTCGTGCTGTTCAAGTTCAACGTCGAGAAAGAGGTCATCGAAGACCAGAACGCGGGGACCGGCGCCATCGAGTTTGCGATCTACGTAGCCGTGGCTTTGGTAATAGCGTCCTCGCTGGCGGGGTACGATGCCACGCCACTGGGGGCCGTGGCTCCAGGCATACTCGATGAGATCATTCGCTCGGTCGCTTTCTTCCTCCTGGGCATGGTTGTGCTGGTACTGTACGCGCTCTTCTACCAGGTAATCACGTCGTACGACATCCACGACGAGATCGAGAAGGACAACGTGGCCGTCGGAGTCGCAATGGCGGCCAACCTGATAGCCATTTCCATAGTGATCTTCAAAGCGGTGACGGGCGAGTTCGTCGGGTGGAGCGAGAGCCTGATTTCGTTCGTCACGTTCGCGGTGATCGGGTTCGTCCTCCTGCTGGTCGTGCAGTGGATCATCGACAAGGCGATGTTCCCGAAGGTCAAGATCGCCGACGAGCTGGCCCGCGATCGAAACGTCGGCGTGGCGTTTGTCGTGGGCGGGATCGTGATCAGCGCGTCGCTGGTGCTATTCTTCGCAATCTAGTACGGGTCTATTGAGCGCCTTAGTTGCTCGTCCTCGTTTGCGAGGGACGCTTCGTGCGTTTGCTGCTCCATGAACGCGAACCCGGCGTCGATGATCGCGTCGAGGTCTTCCTCGTCGACGAGGGGGCGCTCGACCACTGGCAGCAGCAGTTCTTCGAAGAGCTCGCGATCTTGTATCGCCAGTCGCCAGTCGACGTCTATTCGGACGAACTCTCCCTCACACAACTCGACGAGCAGGACGACACGCACAGGGCTAAGACCCTCAGCCTCGTAAACGGGTATGCGAAGGTCGATGCCCGCCCCTGTTCCGAAGTCGCACTCACCACCTGACTCCGGGTCGCAGAGAACATCGGCGAAGACTTCGTAGCGTTCGATCACGTTTTCCGCCTCAGCGGTCATTTCGTGGAGCGCTTCCATGCCCAATTCGGTGATCCCGAACGTTCCCGAATCGGCGGGGCGCTCGACCAAGCCTTCTTCGACAAGTGACTGCGCGATGGGCAGCAGAGCGGTGTCCGCATTATCGTCGGGTTCGGTCGGCAGAACATATTCGAGCGCGCCGACAAAGTACAGCAGCACTCGCGAACTCATCCACGTCAACGCCTCTCCTGCATCGCGGAAGTCCTCTCGTCGCACGGCGTAGTCGATGGCCGAGAACCGCTGCTCCAGAACAAGGTCGAGCACGGGCGGACCGTCAGACTTGGTCAGATGCCGACTGACTACTGCCGAATCGTCGAGCTTGGGCCCGTGGTTCACATAGGTATCGACGGTGCACAGATCCAACTCTTCACGAATGAAGACTTCGACGAGAGCGTCGTACATTTCGGGAAGATCGGGATTCCCCTTCACATCGAGTCGCTGAAGGAAGGGGTGTTGGAGTGAGCGATCGGTCGGGAACACCCGCTTGAACAATTCCCTTAGCGAAAGAGGCGCGAGGTCGTTCGGCAGAGCTATCCAGAACCCGTCCTCGATGAGCATCTCGCCGAGGGTGATCCGAAGGACGAACTCGGAGTCAGCGACAGTAAAGGAGGAGGTGCGCCACGGAACGGGATGCGTGTTGAGCGGTTTTGCGTACTTCGGCGCGTCGTCGCGCACGTTTATCAGCCTGGCCGACGCATAGAGCCGAGGAAGGTCTGTCCGCCACCGCCGCCGAAGAACCCGCCGCTGCGCCCGCTGGAAAAGCCCGAACGCCCGGACGTCCCCCAGCTACTGCGCACGCCAGTCCCGCTGCTCCTGAAGGTGCCCGCCGAACGGGCGCGCGACTGGTAGGACTGCCTGGCGGCGCTACGATTTCGGTCGGCGGAATCATAGCTCGAACCGGCAAATCCCTTCTGCCTGTTGAAGTACGAGCCGTTCTTAGACACCTGGCTCCTATAAGCACTTGAATTGCGGTAGTTGCTTCGGTCGGTGCGAATAGGGGCTACGCGAGACGCAGGGGTGACGTACACATATCGCGGCCCGACGAAGGATGATAGGAGCAGGTAGGAGAACAGGAAACTCCCGGCACCCCACGTCGAGTGATAGTACCCGTTAGCGTGGTGGCCGCGCATTTCGTGGCTCTTGTCTTCCTTCTCCGTGATGGTGAAGAGCTTCTCGTCCGTACCTTCGTCGATCCTGACATTGCCGTCGAGGTTCTCCCACCCCTCAAGGACAAATGCTGTGTCGGTCTGCTCAGCCTTGATGAGAACAACGCCGTCTCCCTCGAAGATCTCGTTGACGCGCTTTTCAAATTCGGTGACGCTCTCGGACTCTTTGAAGGCGGTCTGCACGTCATCGAGGTTGATACGACCCGCGGCGCCATCCGTTGCGGCCCAGTCCTCGTAGGACGGACCGGAACTGCACGCCGCCGCAACCGGCGCGGCCGCCACCGCAAGTCCTGCCGTCGCTCGGATTCCCAGCTTGCGCCATCGAGTAGTCATGAGGTTTCCTCCCACGGAAAGCGCCCCGGACTTTACACCAGTATAGCCTCTACGTCATCGGCAAGCACGATCGAATCGTCATCACCGATCTCCTCGTCGATCTCGAACGTCGCCAATCGGGAGACGAATCTATCGGCCGCCTGCTCCATAAACCTACGGTACGCATCTTCCGCCCGAAAGACAAGTTCGGCCACCACGCTGTTGTGTCCTGCCATGGACAGTTGCGCATTCACGATCAAGTCCTGCACGAGGTCGAGGTGCTGCGTCCAAAGTCCATCGTTCACCTGCAAAGCCATCGTCTTGGCTAACCGGTTGTATTTTCTCGCACCCAAGGCCGCC
>JAPPDQ010000085.1:0-8630 GCA_028875495.1 Chloroflexota bacterium | reverse complement strand
CCGAATCGTGTGATTGCGGCCTCGAATATCTCTTCGCTCAGCGACTCGGCATCCAGGCCATGCAACTCTTCGATGTCTATGCCGAAGTCGAGCCACACGGTCTCCGCGAGGTCATCGAACCGGGTCGAGTAGTCTCCCATTAGTGTGGCCGGAAGGAGGCGTTCGACAAGCCGGTCTATGACATCCCGCGCCATTTTGCGGCACGTCTCATCGAACGACTCGTCGTCAAGAACGGCGTCGCGCGCCTTGTAGTAGTTCAGAGTCTGGCGCTCGATAATCCGAGCCAAGTCATACGAGACGATGCGGAGCGCTTCGGCGTCCCTCTCAATAGATGACTGCACTTGTTCCACCAGTCTCCCTGCGTCCTCAACGTCGGAATTGGACAGCCTGCGGCTGGACGTGGCGAAGGGTCGGTCTTCCAGCGACAGAACGAACCGCGACGAGCCGTGCTGACCCTGCCTTCCGCTCCGACCCCTGAGTTGCCGATCCACACGCGCGGCCTCGTTCATCTCCGTGCCGATGACGTGAAGCCCGAGTCCGAACTCCATCGTGAACTCGCTATCAATTCCCTGGATGAAGAGGGTGGTTTCCGAAACGTGGAAAGGACTCCCCAGATCGCCGATTCGTCCGGCAAGCGCCTCAACAACATCCGGATGACCGCAATCCACTCGAACGGAATGCGGCTCCGTATCAAGACGTTCCTTGAGTATTCCTACGAAACGGTCGATGACCCTCTCGTCCAGGTCGTCGTCCAGCAGGATGTCGGTGCCGCGACCGGCCATGTTGGTCGATACGGTCACCGCATCGAACGCCCCCGCCTCACGGACTATGCGAGCCTCATCTTCATCTCGCACGGCGTCCAGCCTGTTGTGGACGACCTGCGCCTCTGAGAGGAGGCGGCTGATCTCTTCAGACTGCTCGACCGTTCGCGTGCCTACGAGCACCGGACGCCCTATGCGATTCCAGTACACCACTTCCTCCACGATGGCCTCTAACTTCTCCCTCTGCGTGGTATGGACGCACGGAGGCCGGTCGACCCGTCGTGAGGGGCTAGCCGGCTCGACTCGCGCGACGTCGAGGCCGTACGACCTGCGGAACGTCTCCCGTGCCTCCAGCGCCGTACCCGTCATTCCCGACACGTGGCCGTACTGCCGGACGAGTCCCTCGACCGTCAGATATGCGAGCGTTTGAGGGTCGGGACGCACCCGCACGCCCTCTTTGGCTTCCAGGGCGGCCTGCAAGCCATATTGGTATCTGCTGTCCGTCTTGCGGCGTCCTGTGAGGTCGTCGATCAGCACGACACGACCATCCGCCACGATATAGTCCTCGTCACGCGCAAGAAGCACGTAGGCCCTGAGCATTTGGTGTACTTGGTTTGGGATGCCGTACTGCCGCGAGATTCGCTTGGACACGCCCTCTTGCCGTCGTCTCCGTTCCGTCAGTGGGATAGACCTGTCAGACTCAATCGCGGCAAGCTCGGCATGGAGGTCGGCCGCGTCGAAGATCGGGCCGAGGCGACCATCCACGTAGTCGCTGCCACTTGAAGTAAGCGCGACGAGGCCGCGTCGAGGGTCGGTCGTGTAGAGCAGCCCCTCGGTCAGTTCGTTTTCGAGTCCGTCCTCGGAGTACGTGTCGATGACCGCCCGCGCCCTGCCGAGAAGTCTTGGGTCGCGAGCGGCGGCGGAGACGATGGCATCGTTTCGCGGGTCGGCGAGCAGCACCTTTGCGTACCGTTCCACGCGCAGTGTTGCGCTCTCATCTGAGAGGCTGTCTGCGAGCGACGCGACGACCCGTTCCTGCTCCTCAATCAGCCCGTCGACGGCTTGCTTGACCCGGAAGATCGATCGAACGCTCCCGCTCGGCTTCCCGGAGATGATGAGCGGCGTTCGTCCATCGTCCACCAGGGCATGGTCGGCCTCATCCACAATGGCGACCTCGAGGCCGCTCTGCACCATGTCGCCCCGCGAGTGGCGCAGATTATCGCGCAGGCAGTCGAACCCAATCTCCCTCAGCGTTCCATACACGATGTCTCGCCGGTAGGCGGTCCGACGTTCGGCGTCGCTCATGTGGCTAAGCGCCGCACCCACCGTCAGGCCCAGGAACTCGTAGGCCGGGGCAAGCAGCTCGGCATCCCGCAGGGCAAGATAGTCGTTCGCGGTTAAGACGTGCACCTTGCGTCCCGACAACACCTGCGTGATGGCGGGAAAGGCCGCCGCGACGGTCTTGCCCTCGCCCGCGTCCATCTCGACGACGGTGCGGTCGAGCATCAGCCGTCCCGCCGCTATCTGCTCGTCCGTCGGCTCGAAGCGGAGAACGCCGGCAAGGGAGGAGTCCTCTATCGCGTTGTAGAACTCCGATGGGAGGTCTATATCAGCGAAATATCGCGAGGCACTCTCTTCGGCCACGTAAGCAAGGGTCTCCGCGATGACCTTGTCCGAAGCGACGAGGTCATGTGTCGGGTCACGATACCTGCCTATGTCCGCGTGCTCGAATTCGGGATCAAAGACCTGCCAAGCACCAATTCGCCGCCTGATTGTCTCATCAATAACGGCAAAGCACTCAGTCAGCGCGTCATCATCCAGAGGGCTATGCTTCAGTCTGTCGGCACGCGCGCGAAGCTCCGCATCCGATGCTTGAGAGAGGTCGATGGCTCGCACTGACAACAAGAACGACTGGACTGATCGGTCAGTACGACGGAACAGTCTTGTCCGCTCATGGGGCGTTCCAGGTCGGTCAGCGGAAGAAAAGTTGATGACGGAAGGGTCGGACACGGCAGGCGACTCCTCGGTCTTCAAGACACCCTGATCGAGTCCATGCTGCGAAGGAAATCCAGGTCGTCTTCGGGCTCGGATATGCGGTATACGCTCGTAAACACCTCGCGCAGAATCGTCGACAGACACTCGACGATCTCCGCTCTATTCGCAGCCTGAGGCACTGCTACAAGACTCAGGGGCCGTCTCGAAAGCCCCTGCGCGGCCGGCTGGACGTAGTCTAGCGGCGCGTCAAACCCTCCCCAATCGTCGAGATACTTTCTGTGCAGCCAACTGCCATCCTCGACTTCGCTCAGCACGAACCCCAGACCGGTCGGGGACTCCACGGCAAGCTCCGACAGCAAGGAGTTTCGCATTTCCGTGTACAGTCCCCGCCGCCGATACGCCTCCCTGACTCCGGCATAGAGGACCATACCGCCGTTCATCCTGCGGAGATACACGCCCAGCATCGCGCCGATAAGTTGGCTCCCGTCATACGCCTCAACAATCTTCGGAACGAGGGAGGGACTGGTTATCGGCGAGACCGTGTGGCGAAACGAGTCGAGGTCTTCTACACCGTCCGGGCCTATGGTCTCCACGAACAACTCGTGAACTTTGAGGAGTGACTCGCCGACTGTGTCCACCAAGCGGATTTCATGGGCCGTGGCGGTGATCACGCCACCATCTCCCGGATTTGTTCCCACGTCCAACGATTGGTATCGATGTATACGAGGCTGTCATCCAGGGTGCAGGCCTCATTGTGGAATCTTAGTATCACCGAGTCGTCCCGGACGACGCCGACAAGGTTTATCCCGTGGTCGAGCAGCTTGGTGGCGATGAAGTCGTAGGAGACGTTCGTGCCGATATCGCCCTCGACCTTCGTCGTGGCAAGAGTGCCCTCAACCTCGTTGCTGGTGATCGCCTGCGTAACGAGGCTCACGCCGGGGTCCTGTGCCTCCTGCACCAGCAGGTTCGTCACCAGGCTGAGCGCATACACGAGGGAGACCTGTTCGGACTTGCTGAACAGGGCAGCGTGTCTTGCGTCCAAGCACTCGGCGACGATGTTGATGTCCTGGTTCAGGTTCTCGACGACGAAGGCCACCGAAGCGACGAAACTGTCTGAACGCGGGTCGTCGTAACCGGTGCTGAGGATTATTGCCTGCTCTGCCCTCTCGATTCCAGCCCTCTGGAACGTCTCTTCCTCCAAGGGCGAACCTCGTATGTATGAAACGTTAGCTATGACGAAGGGGAGTCGCTCCATCCCGTCGGCCACGATCACGATATCCCTGTCCTGGTGATGGGCGTCCGTCAGAAACTCGCTGATGACCTGCCGCACCCGGGACTCGCCGGGGAAGTTTACGATTATCAAATGGTCTCGCGCGTCCGATTTGCCCATACCTGACCTCTCTCTGTCTCGGAGTTCCACGATCCAGTCCACCAGCAGCCCCACAGACGTGGTGAACGCTGCCAAGCCGATAATCACGATGAAGATCGTCGTTCCAATTCTCGCTCCAACGGTTGTGGAGGAAAAGTCGCCGTACCCGATGGTGGTGATCGAAATGACGCTGTACCAAAGGCTGTCCCATATTCCGGGCGGATTAGCGCTAGCCTGTTCGAAGTAGTAGAAATTCAGCGTGTTTCCGACGATGCTTACCGCGAGGGCGAGCAGAAGGAAGAGAGCGCCGAGCTCGCGGCGCCGTCTCATCTTGCGAATTAGTCGATTTAGCGAGTACAACATGATTTATCCAGATAGTCTTATGACCACCAGGCCCGCTTCATGCCCCGGACCGTGGGCCTCATCGTACCTGTCGAGCAGGTGGTCGTACGATTCCATAATATGCTCGACCTTGCCCGGCTCCTCCATCGCAAACGCCTCGCCGATGGGCCCCATGAAGCCCCACTCGTCAGAGACCTCGCAGTCGAGACCCGCCTCTTCGCATGCTCGAATATACTCGCGCCTCATTGTATCGAAAGTTTTCTCGGTTCTAAAGACGACCGGCGCGACCATGTAGTCCTTGGTGATGCACAGACCAAGCTCGTTGTCGAAGACCTGCACGAGATCTACGTAGGGTATCCACCCCTCCATTGCGAAGATCATGTCCTCGACGATGTCCTGCGAGATACGGTGGTAATAGAAGTCCTCCCGCTTCACTGCCATGCGGACGGGAACGGGGCGCTTTGGGTTGTACTCCAGGATTCCGACCGCCTCTGCGCCGGAGACGAAGAGAAACGGAACGTTCCCATTGGTAGCGTCGACGAGAAGCTCCATACCCTCGAACTTATACAACACCGCAAGGTGCTGCCAGTAACGCATGAACCGCTTCGAGAATCGAAAATCGAGCGTGTCCAGCAACTGACGCAGACGGTCTTCGGGCACGGGATCGGGAGTGGCGGGCCCGGAAAGAACATACTCCGACTCCAGGCCGTAATGGTCGGTCAGAAACTTGAGCGCCTGCACCTTCTCCGAGCAGATACCTCCATGCCCGTCGATGATATTAAGCGCCGTCTCGTCTCCCGACTTGAACACCAGCTTGCGCCCCCTGAACCGCGAGTAGTTCTCGAATTCGGCTTCCCAGATACGAAGGGCGAGCGCATGGATGAAATTCGCCTTGTCATCCGCCGTCTCCAGTTCACCGATCCGGTTCGCCCGTTCGGCCCCAAATCGCATCTCGACGTTCTCTGCCACGAAGCCGGCGAAGACATCTGAGTGCCTGTCCCAACGCCGTCTGTGGAACCCGGTCCAGTTGCGGTCGTAACCAACGCCGTTGCGGTCGATCTGCAGATCGACGACGAGGGCCTCCTTCTCGCCGATGGTGACAGGCTCGGCGTAGAGAGTGTCCGGTGCGTCCAAGAATCTCCCGTCATGGAGAAACTCGACCCCCTCGAACATGTCCATCAGGCTGCCGGAGTCTGATGAGATGTAGACCATGTCTTGGATCGCAGTGAGAGTCTCCTCGGAGTCGGCGGCGATGCGGCGCTCTTGCCGCAGCATATCCAGCGGTGGGTGCTTGAGGTACTTCTCGAGTAGCGGTTCGAGCGTCAAATCCAGGTCGGACGGATCGATGCGCAATGCGCACCTTCTCGTGGTAACCACATCGGTCAGTTGCAGGATGACGTTCTCGGTCACGCCGTCTCGCTCTCCGACCAGTAGGACACGCCCAGCAGTCCGGGCCCGGTGTGCGCGCCAATGACAGGGGAGAATGTCCCGACGTACAGCTCGGCGCAGTCGAACTCCGAGGCGATTCTTACTTCCAGTTCCAGTGCCTCCTCAGGGACGTTGCCCTGAAGGACCGCCGCATGGAGTCTGCCGTCGCCCACGTCCTCATGGAGCAAATCGACGAGTTTCCCCTTCGCCCGCTTTGCGGTACGCACCTTGGCTATCGTCCTCACCTCTCCGCGATACATTTCGAAGATCGGCTTGACCTGCAGGAGTGAAGTCCCCAAGTGGGCTAACACGGGCACCCGTCCGCCCTTCTGGAGGTA
Organism: Chloroflexota bacterium; assembly: GCA_028875495.1. Classification (GTDB taxonomy): domain Bacteria; phylum Chloroflexota; class Dehalococcoidia; order Lucifugimonadales; family VXLM01; genus VXLM01. The sequence goes on along the minus strand of JAPPDQ010000085.1, from coordinate 2,397 downwards.
GTAGAGCGTGTCGAGCGTTGCGATGACCTTGACGTGGGGCACGAGCTCTTTCGTTCGCCGCACTATCTCATCCGCCGAACGGCCCTGTTCCGAAAGCCGTAGCGCCTCGATTACCATGAGGCCGGAGCCGGTGGCGCTCTCGGTATCGATCACCTCAACATGGGTTCCGGGCAGCTCCTCAGAGGCCTCGTGCGCGCCGAGAACAGCGGAATCGTAGGTCATGCTGAACTTCGAGGAGAGGACGAGGCAGACCACGCTGTCGCTCACCGCCGATGCCGCCTCGAAGGCCCTTGCGAACTGTTCGGGAGAAGGCCCTGAGGTTGCTGGCGGGCGCTTCAGTCTTCGCAGCGTCTCGTAGAACTCCTCCGGTGAAAGATCAAGCCCCTCACGGTACGTCGTCCCGTTGATGACCACCTGGTGAGGAATGACGTGGAGATACTCGTCGGACTCGTCCGCCAACTGCGCGGGCAGAGATGCCGCGCTGTCGGTGACGATGGATACCCGCTTGTTCCCCTGCACGATGCGCCGACACCTTCCTAAACAGTCGGTATCGACGCATCATATCACGGCAAATCTCCCGCGACGAAAGAGACGCTGTGGCGGGCATTCGATTGAGCTAGACAGCCCCGCAGTCGGTTGGCAGATCGCCGTCTTTATCGGGATACGTCCCCGCCTGATCGGTTGCGTCGGAAGGCGGGTTACTCCCCGAGTCTGAACGGGGGATACCGGTCCGTGCTCAGTAGGAATGCATAGGCTGCGACCCTGTACCCCCACCGGGAGACTCCGACAACGAAGTCGAACATCCCCTTGGGATACCTTCCAAGTATCAGTATCGCCAGCCATGCGATGATCGTGATGATGAATGCGATCAGGCCAAGAACGATCAGGACGATGTAATGAGGGATAGCCAACAGCCACTTCACCAAGGGCAGGAACTTGATCAGGTCCTTCTCAGCAGCGGGATATGGAATGTCGAGGTGGACCGACTGCTCCTCGTCCGTAGACGGATACTCGTCTCTCAGGAGACCGAGGTATGCGCCCACCCTGGCGCTGAATCTCTGCAGTTCGAGGTTCCAGTCGAACCACCAACGAGGATACTTTCGTCTGAACAGGAGCATCAGAATCGTGGCGGACCACACAACGCCACCAACAACTAAAGGAGAGGTGGCCTGATCGACCGTCAGGTTGCCACTCGACGAATACCCGCTCACAAGAGCGACGACAATGAGTATTGGGATGGCCAGAATGATCCTGACAAGTGCCGTCAGCCTGTTTCGTGGACCTTCGGGATAGTCGACGTTGAATTGGACCGGGTACGCGTTGTCTTGATTGTTCTCCATCTGACTCCTCCAAGGTGTCATTGCGCCGGTCCGGGATAGCGACTCCAAGACTCCGGCTCATCGTTGTGCCGCAAATGGGCTTTTCTGTCGCACCGGGTCGATGGAAGCTGCCCGCGCGGCAGGATTGGTCTACGATCCCATCGCTCGGCGAGCAACTTGGGGCAAGCCCGGTTCCGGTTTTATCACGTATGGTGCTGAAAAGCCACTGGGAGACGGCCGTTGCTTTGGAGCATCGATCCAGCAGCCGACGCGGGGTCACGGTTCAGCACCAATTGTCGCGGCGGGGGAAGGGTCGCGTTTCCAGCCCGGCGAGTCTCTCGCTACGAAAGCGACGCTACAGGCGAATCACTCTTGTGGGCGTGAAAAGGTTGCAGGTGAAGTGTTGGGCCCATTTCGGGCGAGAGGATTAGGGGAACGGCTGAGCCTCAGGCCACGTAGGCGGGAACGCTCACCGGTCTGGCGATCCGGTTCACCGCGTCCGAGAATGTGCTCCATTCGGCGAGCATGGCATCGAGGCGGTCCATGCCACGGGCGCTGACGTGGTAATACCGGCGACTCTGGCCTGTATCGGACAGCTCCCAGTGCCCCTCGATCAGGCCGTCGCGCTCCAGCCTGTGCAGGGCGGGATATAGCGTCCCCTCTTTCAAGTGAAAGTAGCCCCCGCTCCTGCGCTCCATCTCCTTCGCGAGCTGGTAGCCGTACATCTCCTGTTCCGCTAGAAGCGACAGGATGAGCGTTTCGGTGCTGCCCTTCAGCAGTTCGCGGCGGTATACGTCCAGTCCGTTTATGGCAGTCGTCATAGCGAGTCCCTCCCAAGAGCCGCGCCGCGAAAGAAATAATAGGAAGCTATATGGCTCTACTATGTACTACGCACGAGGAGGGAGATTGGATTTCGGGAACCCAGGCTGGAAGGACCGCCAAAGAGGAATGATCTTCAACGACACGGTGGTGCGTCTCACCGACGCCGTTTGAGAAGACCTCGCTACCAGTCCACCCGCAACAGCGTCCACCTGATGCCAAAGTGACCGCCCTCCTGAGACCAGTGCGTCGCCAGATA
>JAPPDQ010000140.1 GCA_028875495.1 Chloroflexota bacterium | reverse complement strand
CACTCAAACAAACACCTAACAAAGACGCTTTGGTTCATGCCTGAAACATTACCAATACCCCGCCTACGACGAAAAAGACGCCACTCACCCCAATCTCTCCCCCGCCGGGGAAGAGACACACAGAGGGGACTCCTCCCCCACATCCTTGCACTCCTCTGTGCCCTCTGTGGTGAGTTCTCCTCCCACATCCCAGCATCCAGCACCTAGCACCCAAAACCCAGAACCTCCCCTTAACCGCCGCCAGCGCCGCGAACTTCAACGCCGCGCGAAACGGCAAAAATCTCACCTCGCCCGCGCCCCCAACTAGATCCACACTTCAAACCGTTCACCCCCGTATCAAGTATGGGGCAGGCTCTGAGCCTGTCGAAGGGTCAAGCGACTGAAGCGTAGCCAAGCGCCACCTGTCATTCCGAGCCCAACCTGTCATTCCGAGCGGAGCGAGGAATCTAAAATCCTCGACACCCTAGATTGGCCCCGTAGCCGGAACGACCTGCAAAGGAACGGCGCCACTGTTCCCTACTCTGCGCCCTCTATAGCCCCTCACACCCCATCCGACCGAAACCCCCACCCCGGCCGGTCATCACAACACGCCCGTGCACATCCCATTCGCCCTGAGTCAGTCGAAGAGTCGAACCGCAATCACGCCGCAAAGGGTTCCAAACCTCGGACACCTTCACCAGTCCCCACATCGACCGCGCCATGAGCGGAATTCCACACTGGTCTCGTCAAATGCGATTGCCTTACCGTTCTGGCATATAATGACGGCGAGTGCGTACATCAGTCATCCGCCAGCGGATTGGCGCGCCCGACATAAGAATCCATGAGCAGATTCACCCTTCATCAGACCGACGGCGACGCCCGTCTTGGGACGCTTCACACGCCCCATGGCGATGTGCCGACACCCGCCTTCATGCCGGTCGCTACGCAGGGTTCCGTGAAAGCGGTCGATCCGAACGACCTTCGCCGGATGGGAGCGACGATCCTGCTTGGAAATACGTACCACCTGTATCTCCGGCCGGGCGTCGAGTCGGTCCGGGACTCGGGAGGTCTCGCGGGGTTCATGGCGTGGAATGGCCCCACGCTGACCGACAGCGGAGGCTTCCAGGGGTTCAGCCTTGAGCATCTTCGTAACATCAGCGAGGAGGGGATCGAGTTCAGGTCGCACATCGACGGCAGCAAGCACATGTTCAGTCCCGAGTCGGTCATCCGCCATCAGGAGGGGATCGGGGCGGACGTCATCATGCCGATCGACATCTGCGCACCAGGCGGCAGCGACCACGCCGGTGTGGCCAAGGCAGTCGAACTGACAACACGTTGGGCGGAGCGATGCCGTGCGGCGCAGACTCGCGACGACCAGATGCTCTTCGGCATCGTTCAGGGTGGGACGTTCGCCGATCTTCGGGAGGTATCGGCCGACCAGATCATGGCCCTGGACTTTCCCGGCTATGCTCTTGGAGGGCTGAGCGTGGGCGAATCGAAGCAGGACATGCTTGGCACGGTAGAAGTTACCACTGAGCTCCTGCCCTCCGAGCGGCCCCGGTACCTCATGGGAGTCGGTTCACCGGAGGACCTCGTTGAGTGCGTCGCGCGAGGAATAGACATGTTCGACTGCGTCCTGCCGACTCGGATCGCGCGCAACGGGGCGCTGTTCGTTCGCGAGGGACGAATCAACGTCGATACGGCGCGCTTTAGAGACCGGCAGACGCCAATCGAAGACGACTGCGACTGTTACACCTGCCAAACGTTTACAGCAGGGTACGTTCACCATCTCTTCAAGGCGAACGAGCTTCTCGCGTTCCGTCTGGCAACGGTTCACAACGTTCGATTCGTGCTGCGTCTCATGGAAGAGATCAGGGCTGCTATCCGCGAAGGCAATTTCGAGGAATATCGAGCGGAGTTCCATGCCCGATTCGTTCCGCCGGATGAGAAGACTCGACGGGAGCAGAAGCGGAAGTGGCTGGACGCGCAGCGACGGCGGCCGGAGCGGAGTGCAGAAGTACGCTCGGCTACCTAAACGCCTTTCTCAGGCTGAGGCCCATGCGTGGTCTCGCGGGATGGTCCACGTCTCCGAAAGGGCGATGCAGCACGTGCTGATGGTGATAGAATCGTCCAGAGGACGGGGATGCGCCTTGCCTGACGCGACGACGCCGTTCACGGTCATCTGTGCTCTCGCCGCCGGGATGAGG
>JAPPDQ010000583.1 GCA_028875495.1 Chloroflexota bacterium | reverse complement strand
TCATCATCAGCAACAACTTTTGGACGACCCCCACTCGCCTCGAAAGGATCGGCGAGCAGGACAACTGGCGCACGTACGCTACCGCGGCGATCCGCAACGCCGTTCAGGCGCGCGATGCCATGAACCCCGACGCATACGTTGCTGGAGGCATAGCCGCGCCAAGCCTGCAGGGTGGCCTCCCTCCCGTCCACAACCCGGCCTCCGATACGCAGCAGATGGGAGTCGAGGCATACCGGAAGGAGTGGTCCGACCACGCCAAGCTCCTCGCCGACGAGGGAGCCGACGTGATGCTGCCGGAATACGTCGGCTTCATCGAGGACTGCGTCGTCGCCGTGGACGGCTGCGCGGAGGCGGAACTGCCGGTGTTTCTGGGTGTACGGCATATCATGGATGACGGCACGATGAACTATGGCGAGAACTTGACCGACCTTGCCGGCGCGCTCGAAGGCCACCCGGTCGACGCCGTCCTGATCATGTGCAGCAACCCGGAGAATATCTCCAAGGGACTGCCCATCCTGCGGGAGGCGTTCGCGGGGCCCGTCGGGGCCTATCCGAACATCGGCTACAACCCAACCGGCCCCATCGTGAACGCGCCCATGCTCACGAACCAGAAGCCGAGCGCGGGCGAGGACATCCTGCAGAACGCCGATTACTATCCCTCGCGTCTCGCGGAGTTTGCCACTGAGTGGAAGGGCATGGGCGCGCAGATCATCGGCGGATGCTGCGCCGCAGGCCCGGAGCATATCCAGGCGATGCGTCCTGTCGTGAAGGAGTGCTAGGCAAGGTTCTATTGACGCTTCCGCGCGGCGTTGCTACCCTACATCGACACTTGAGCGTTGCAACCTAGTGAGACTATGGCGAAACTTCTCGAAGTCAACAATCTGACGACTCACTTCTACACCGACAACGGCGTCGTGGAGGCCGTCGACGGCATCTCATACTCGGTGGACGAGGGAGAGATCGTCGGCATCGTGGGAGAGAGCGGCTGCGGCAAGAGCGTCAGCGCCCTCTCCATCATGGGCCTGATCCCTGACCCGCCCGGCAAGATCGTCGCGGGTGAGGTCATCTTCGACGGACAGGACCTCCTCCAGCTCTCCAACGCGCAGATGCGCAAGGTGCGCGGCAACGACATCGGCATGGTCTTCCAGGAGCCCATGACATCGCTCAACCCTGTGCTGACCATCGGCAGGCAGCTCACCGAGACGCTCGAACTCCACCTGAACATGTCGGCAAGTGCGGCGAGCCAGCGCGCGGCGGAGCTGCTCGGCCTTGTCGGCATACCCGACGCCGAGCGGCGACTGAAGGACTACCCGCACCAGATGAGCGGTGGTATGCGGCAACGCGTGATGATCGCGATGGCCGTCAGCTGCAACCCGAAGCTCATCATCGCGGACGAGCCCACGACGGCGCTGGACATGACCATCCAGGCCCAGATTCTGGAACTGATGCAGGGCCTCTCGAACGAGCTCGGCACTGCCATGATACTCATCACTCACAACCTCGGTGTCGTGGCGCGATACGCCAGTCGCGTCATCGTCATGTACGCTGGCTCCATCATCGAGGAGGGCACCGCGCGCCAGATCTACTACAACCCCCGGCATCCCTACACGCTTGGACTGCTGCGCTCCGTCCCCAGGCTGGACGAAGAGGAAGGCGTCAAGCTGGAGCCGATCGAGGGCCTCCCGCCCAACCTCATCGGTCTCGGCGGCAGCTGCAACTTCGCGCCGAGATGTCGCTACGCGATTGATCAGTGCCTCACCGAAACTCCAATGCTCCAAGCTATCAGAGAAGAAACCCCGCCGCACCACGCGGCGTGCTGGCGGTCCGAGGACCTTCCCAACTTGGTCGGCTCGCCCGCGGCGGCAGGAGGATAAACTTGGTCGAGTCGAACGGTTCAAGGCCCCTGATCGAGGTCAGGGACGTCAGGATGTACTTCCCCGTCACGTCGGGGATCGTTTTTCAGCGGAAGGTGGCGGAGGTCAAGGCGGTCGACGACGTCTCCATCACCATCAACAAGGGCGAGGTGCTCGGTCTGGTTGGCGAGAGCGGAAGCGGCAAGACGACGCTCGGTCGGGTGATCCTCCAGCTTCAACGCCAGACATCCGGCGACGTGTTCTACGACGGGGAACGCCTCAACACCCTCAGCAACAAGGAGTTGAGGCCCATCCGCCGCAAGCTGCAGGTCATCTTC
>JAPPDQ010000307.1 GCA_028875495.1 Chloroflexota bacterium | reverse complement strand
CATCGCGCCCGACTCGGTGACCAACTGTTCACCGGGGTAGAGAGTGACCTCCGCGAGGCTGTAGCTTGGCCGAGAGTGTATGAAGTAGTCCATTACGAGTTTCTTTCCGGGAGCATCGGTCCCAGCGTGCTGCCGAACTCATCGGGATTGTGGCTTTGCACGTAGACGCGCCCATAACCGCTGAAATGGAGCACGATACCCTCGCTGGTCAGAAACGAGGATACCCAGCTTCCGCCAGCCTTGCCAACCGAGTATTCCAGCGTGTCTTCAAAGGCCACCACGTGTCCGGTGTCGATGGTCAGACCGCCCTGCACTTCCAACTCCGTGATCATCCCGAATGCGTTGACCAGGAGCGGCCCCTCGCCCTCGACGTTAAGGAATGACAGCGACTCACCGGAGAGCACGCCGCGGAGCCCCTGGAACTGCGTGTCGATGTTCAGATCAACGCCTGAGCCGAGGTAGCTGCCTCCGGCGCAGACCCAGCTCGCTTTGCCGTCGCACTCGATCAACTTCACCTGTCCCTGCAGATTGGGGGCCAATCCGACCTCGGCGTCCCGGTCGTCCACCACGCTGTACCGCGAGAAGAAAAAGTTCTCCCCTGCGATCATTCGCTTGATGCCCGACATGATGCCGCCGGAACTCCGGCTGCGGGTCGTCACGTCGATATCGACGTTGTCGGACGCGCGGAACATAGCTCCCGCCTCGGACACGAACTCTTCCCCCGGGCCCAGATGCACGAGGGCCGAGCCGAACGCCCCGTTGTCATGGATGTCTATGTGCATCTTGCAGCGTTTCCTCTCGATACCTGCCGATGAGCTATACGCTGAAGGGCGTCAGCCACGAGGCCAACCCCGGCATGGTGCGTGTCTGCAGGTAAATGGTCCCGGTGCCGGAGAACTTCATCACGAGGCCCTCCCCGGAGAGGAGGGTACTCTTGATACCACCCATGCCCTGAATGGAGTAGCTGAGAGAAGGCTCCCATGCGACCACGTGGCTCGTATCGACAATGAACGAGCCATCGATCTGCCTCTCGATGATCGAGCCGTAAGCGTTGAAGAACAACTCCCCTGTGCCGCTGCACTCCATGAGGAACAGCCCTTCGCCGGAGAAGAGCGCCCGTCCTCCGCCGAACTTGGTGCTCAACTCCACTCCCGGAGTGCACGCCATGAACGACCCGCCGGTAAGTATGAACGAGTCGCCGTTGAGCGTCCTCTGCATGACCGATCCGGGCTGGGCCGGAGAGAAGGCGATCTTCCCGCCCGTGTCGGTGGAATACTCGCCAACGAAGAGCGACTCGCCACCGGTGAACTTTCGGACGAGGGCGCTCAAGACACCGCCGAGCAACCGGGCCTTCGACTGAATGCCGGAGTCCATCCATGCCATCGAGTCGCCCTCGGCGATGAACTGCTCACCCGGGCCCAACTCCACCCAAATCTGCCCGTAGTCGGGATTGCCCGCAATGTCGATCTTCATATCGAAATCGTATCGTCGATTCCCTGCCAGTGTCAATCGGATTTCCGACTAGCAAGTCCATCGCATTAGACGCGGTGCGTGTACGCTTCACCGTCCTTCTGATACCCTTTCCCGCGGAGAGATGACTGTGCCATGACCGACATCTACGACGACGCGATTGTCATCGACGGCCTTAACGTGAGCAACTGGGACTCTGAACGGGCTCTTGAGGGGGTATACGCCGGTAGAGTCACCGCCTTCAACGCCACGATTGCCATATTTGAAAAATTCCACGAGGCGATGGACAACATCGCCGGGTGGTATGAGCGTCTCGACCACTGGTCGGATACCCTGATGCCGGTCGCCTCAGTCAATGACATCCACAAGGCAAAGCGCACGGGCAAGAGCGGCGTCGTCTTCGGCTGGCAGAACGCCTCACCGATTGAGAACAATCTCGATCACCTGGAGACATTCCACAAGCTCGGCGTGCGCGTCATACAGGTCACGTACAACGAGCGAAACCTGCTGGGCAACGGTTGCTACGAGCGTAACGATGAGGGCCTGAGCAACTTCGGCGTAGATGCGGTCAAGGAGATGAATCGTCTCGGCATCCTGGTCGATCTCTCCCACGTCGGTGACCGGACGACCCTGGATGCGGCGGAGGTGTCCGACAAGCCGGTCGCGGCGACCCACGCCAACGCCCGGTCGTTCGTCGACCACCCCCGCAACCAGACCGAGGA
>JAPPDQ010000523.1 GCA_028875495.1 Chloroflexota bacterium | reverse complement strand
CTCTCCCGGAGGCCCATGAAGCGCATCATCACTCCGCTCGAGCAGATGGGTGCCCGCATCGATGCCCGCGAGGGCAACTTCCCTCCCCTCCGCATCCTCGGAGGCCGGCTCAACGCCATCGACTACGAACTCCCTGTTGCCAGTGCCCAGGTCACGACCGCCGTTCTCTTTGCCGCCCTGTCCGCACCCGGATGGACCAGTGTGCGCGAGCCTCTGCCTGTGCGAGATCATTCCGAAATCGCCCTCGGCGAGTTCGGAGCCGATGTCGAGGTCGAAGGCAACGAAATCCGCCTCCTCGGTCAACCCAGGTTGACCGCTCGGGAACTGACGGTGCCGGGCGACATCTCCTCCTCCGCGTTCTTTATTGGCGCCGCCTTGCTGCTCCCCGGCTCCGAGTTGAAGATCGAAGGTCTCGGGCTCAACCCGACACGGACCTCCCTGCTCGACGTGCTCCGCGGGATGGGCGCCGACATCAAAATCCTCGATCGTCACCGCAAGTATGGCGAGCCGATTGGGGAAATCCTTGTTTGCGGACCTGAGTCAGACCGACAGGCTCCGCTGCAAGGCGGAGTCATCGAAGGAGACATGACCGCCGCAGTGATCGATGAAATCCCGATGCTCGCTGTGCTCGGAGCAGCCAGTGCCGACGGCTTGATCATCCGCGATGCCGGCGAACTGCGGCTGAAAGAGACGGACCGCATTACCACCGTAGCCGACAACCTTGCGCGCATGGGTGTGACTGCAGAGGTCGACCCCGTTGGCCTGCGCATCCCCGGCCGGCAATCCTTCCGCGCATCTCGGCTTGATTCATTCGGCGACCATCGAATTGCTATGGCCTTTGCGGTCGCTTCTCTGAAGGCGAACGGCGAGTCCGAACTGAGAAACGCCGATGCCGCATCCGTTTCCTTCCCCGAGTTCTACGATCTGCTTGACCAGATCACTGAGGCATGAAGAGCTGACGGTCCTCGACGGGGCGGGGCGGCGTCCCGTATCCGTCACGCTCCACCAAGAGGCGCTTGCAATGCGGGCTTGAATGTGTAATTATTCATTACAGCGGCAATTTATTAATTCTGGCCGCTGGCTGATCCCATGACCTCCGCTGTGAGCAAGAGCCCCGTTCAATCAATACAGGCCCCGCACCTGCTCACGGACACGGACCTGACCTCGGGAGAGTTGCATGCGCTGATTGGACTGGCTTCCAGAGTCAAGAATGCGCCGCGCGACTACGCAGCAAGCTTGACCGGGCGATCGATCGCACTACTGTTTGAAAAACCGTCGCTGCGCACCCGGCTGACCTTCGAGCTCGCCATCCAGCAACTGGGGGGCTTCACCGTGTTCCAGGATCACCGTGACGGCCGCATCGGCGAGCGCGAGTCGGTCAAGGACATTGCGCGGAATCTGGACCGCTGGGTGGATGCGATCGTGGCCCGCACGTTCAAGCAAGAGACCCTCGAACAGTTGTCACAATGGTCGTCGGTCCCCGTCATCAATGCGCTGAGTGGCAAATATCATCCCTGCCAGGCGATCGCGGACTTTCAGACCTTGACGCAACACTTTGGCCAACTCGAAGGCCTCAAGATGGCCTTCGTCGGTGATGGCAACAATGTCTGCCATTCTCTTCTGTTGTGCGCCGCTCGACTGGGGGTGTCACTCACCGTGGCGACTCCACCCGAGTATGGACCCGATCCTGACGTCGTCGCGAGGGCTTGCGAGTTGGCGCGGACGTCCTCTGCCACAATCGAGCTTTCGTTCGATCCGCGCGAAGCCGTGTCGGGGGTCTCGGCGGTCTACACCGACCTCTGGACCAGCATGGGTTGGGAAGCCGAGACGCACCAACGCCGCGCCGCCTTTGCCGATTTTCAAGTCGATGACGAACTGATGTCGCAGGCGGCTTCCAACGCGGTTTTTATGCATTGCCTCCCGGCGTCTCGCGGAGAAGAGGTGACCGACTCCGTAATCGAGTCGCCCTTTTCGGTCGTTTTTGATCAAGCCGAGAACCGGTTACATGCCCAGAAGGCTCTATTGCTGATGTTCTTGACCGAGGAGGATGGCTGAGGGATCACGGTAGCGACAAACGAGCCTTCCCAGCGATTCTTTCGAGATGGCAAAGCAAAATAAATCTTCTATTGTCATGTGAAGCACAGGTTGCCATGGAGACAAACCCGAAAAAAATCGCCCTCGCCTATTCCGGGG
>JAPPDQ010000483.1 GCA_028875495.1 Chloroflexota bacterium | reverse complement strand
CTCGAGCCCTGCCCGGGGCGAGGCCGTGCACAGCGCGGCGATCCGGGGGAAGGCCTGCTTTACCACCTGCCGCCTCCCCGCGGCCACGCGGATTCCGGCAGCCACGAGGAAATCGCGAAACCTGCGGAACAGTCCTGCCGCGTCGGTGCCGCGCGCCGCCTCCGCGTAGGCGTCCAGGCTCTTTCCGATCGCCACCACGCCCTGCGCTCCGCCGTCTCCGTTCCCATTCGCGGGCAGCTCGCGGTGACCCTTTTCGGCGTGTGATCTCGCCACGTCGAGAAACTCCTGGTAGTCGTGCCGTCCGAAGGGCCACGCGATGCCCTTGGCGAGATGCTCGCCGGCCCACTTCGCTCCGGCCAACCTCAGGAGCAGGGCGATTTCGTCCTCGGAAGCGCCGTGGAACACGGGTGTCTTGGCTTCGAATCCCAGGTTGTCGGCCGCCCAACCGAGGTGGGTCTCGAGAACCTGTCCCACATTCATGCGCGATGGAACGCCGAGCGGATTGAGAACAATGTCCACCGGGCTGCCGTCGGGCAGGTAGGGCATGTCCTCTTCGGGAGCGATCCTCGCGATGATCCCCTTGTTGCCGTGCCTGCCGGCCATCTTGTCGCCTACGGAGATCTTGCGCTTTTCGGCGATGCAGACCTTCACCAGCTGAACCACCCCGGGCGGCAATTCGTCCGGCTGGAACACCTTGTCGATCTGCTCCTCCGTGCGCTCGCGTTGCCTTTCTATGCGCCGCTGAGCCTCCCGGATGACCTCCTTCAGCTCGTCGTTCGCACTCTGGTTCGCGACCTTGAGACTCGACAGGTCGACCTCGGACAACACCAGTTCGCGCAGTCGCTTCGCGGTGAGCTTCGTGCCCTCGGCGTAGTACGGCTCAACGGTGCCCTTCTTGAGGCATAGTGCCACGGTCTGGTTCTTGAGCCGGTTCACCAGCTCCTCGTCACGAGCCTCACTGACGCGACGGATTTCCTCTCGCTCCCGCTGTCTCAGCTCCCCGATGCGCGCACCGTGCTCGCGCTCGAGGAGAGGGTCGTCTATCCGCCGCGAGAAGATCTTCACGTCGATTACGGTGCCGGCCATACCCGGCGACACTCGAAGCGAGGAGTCCTTTACATCCTTGGCCTTCTCCCCGAAGATCGCCGTGAGCAGCTTTTCCTCCGGCGACAGTTCGGTCTCGCCCTTGGGCGTGATCTTGCCGCACAGGATGTCGCCGCTCTTGACCTGGGCACCGATGCGGACGATGCCCCGCTCGTCCAGGTCGCCCAGGGTCTCCTCGGCCACATTCGGGATTTCGCGGGTGATCTCCTCCATCCCGCGTTTCGTGTCGCGGACGTGCAGCTCGAGTTCCTGGATATGGATCGACGTAAAGAGATCGTCGCGAACCAGACGCTCCGAAAGGACGATCGCGTCCTCGAAGTTGTATCCGTACCAGGGCATGAAGGCGACGCGCACGTTGCGCCCAAGCGCCAGTTCACCATGATCGGTCGAAGGACCGTCGGCGATGATGTCGCCCTGGCTGATCCGCTGTTCGGTCCTGACCAGCGGCCTCTCGTTGATGGCGGTGTCCTGGTTGGTGCGCCGGAACTTCTTGAGTGGATAGCGATCAAACTGGGTCAGCTTGGCCAGAAGACGGTTGCTCTCCTCGGCTCCGCCCCTGCCCGTGTCCACAACGATCTCGTCCGCGGTGACCCGTACGATCGTCCCGTCCCGCCTTGCGGTAGTGACCGCCCCGGAGTCACGGGCGACCTTCTCCTCGAGACCGGTCCCGACCAGGGGAGCGTCGGTGTACAGCAGGGGGACAGCCTGGCGCTGCATGTTGGAACCCATGAGAGCCCGGTTTGCGTCGTCGTGCTCCAGGAACGGAATCATCGCCGCGGCGACCGACACAAGCTGGTCGGGCGCGACGTCGATGTAGTCGATCTCGGCGGGACGAAGCAGCGGAAAATCCCCCCGGCGACGGCAGAGAACGAACTCGTTGCGGAATTGGCCGTCGGGAAGGAGCGGCGCATTCGCCTGCGCAATGGACGCCTCCTGCTCCTCGTTGGCGGACAGCCAGGCGACATCTTCGGTGACCCGTCCGTCGATCACCTTCCGGTAGGGGGTCTCGACGAACCCGAGGTCGTTGATGCGCGAGTACGTCGTCAGCGAAGTGATCAGGCCGATGTTGGGGCCTTCCGGCGTCTCGATGGG
>JAPPDQ010000340.1 GCA_028875495.1 Chloroflexota bacterium | reverse complement strand
TCAGCCCTGGCGAAGTACACCTTAGCGTATGGTCTAAAATCCCCGGACCACCTCTGCCAACGACAGTGGGAGAGCTAGTTCACCGCGACACAGGGCGCGTGCAACATTTCCCACACTTTCGCTCAGCACTCCTTCTCCTCTTGGATCAAGTAGGGTGCCACCAAACGTGCGGTGAATCGCGGAAGCGTTCGGCGATCCACGTCCGGCCTCCTTTGCGGTCAGAGCTGATTCCAGCAACGCAGATGGCCGGTAGGACAGATTTGTAAAGCGCGCTTCACCTCCGCTCCGTTTGCTGGCGACGACTAGGCACTCGGCCATGTCCGTATCTGCCGAGAAGGCTCGGTCGGTCATACCCGTCGCCGCGATAGAAAGGATGTGGATATCGGAGTAGTTCTTTGCCAGTGCCTTCCTTGCCTTATTCCATCCGTGCCCCTGTGTGAGCGAAAACGGCAGCACAAAGGCGAGCACACCTCCATCCTTGAGCTTGCGGTGCCCCAGATCCATGAAGTTCGACGCAAGACCTGCATTGCCGTGACCGAACTCGGACTTGCACTTTCGGAGCATCCTCGACATTACCTTCTGTTCGCTGTCGGGAGTGTTGAATCCAGCGAACGATGGGATCGGAATCTCGGCGTGGCTGCCCTCGTGGTTCGTGGGCCGCGTGAACGGTGGATTCATGATGACCAGATCACAGGACCGATCCTCGATCGTGACGGAATGCTCGCGACGACTGTCGGACTCCGTGCCTCCCATGGACTCGCCCGCGGCGAACAGAGAATAGGAATGCTCCGAATCCAGGAGGTCGAGCGCTCCAATGTGCGTCCTACCTCCGTCGATGCCGTAGGGCATCGTGTGAATCCGGGATTTCCCGTAGCCGAGCGACGGGTGGGCGCTAGACAGCATGGAACAGGTGAGGTGCGTTGCGGCCGGCATGATGTCTAACCCTGTCAGAACACGCTCCATCAAGGCTTGGTGCAAGTCCTTGTCATTTCCTCCAGCCCTGCGGTAGCGCCGATATACGGCACGCTGCGCCGCAGAGAGCAATGCTCCCGTGCCGCACGCGAAGTCAGCAATCCGCAACCCTTCGATCGCGTCCTTGTCGGACCAGTCCACATCCAGCCGCTCAACCGCCAGTTCGGCGAGCAGGCAAGCAGACTCCGGCAACGTGTAAAAGGTTGCGAGGAACTTCCGATCCGTGATGAGTGTCTGGAACATCCGCCCAGTGAGATCGTGGTAGGTCGTCGCGCCCAGCTGAGCCAAGTCCGAGATGGATTCTGCGATGCGGTTCATGACCGGCGGCACGGCCTTGACGGGCAATTCCATGAGCAGGTCGCGGGCAACGCTGAAGATCGGCCAGTAGTTAACCTCCAGGATGGCATTCCATGTGGCTAGGAGTCGGCCCTTGTCGATGGAGCCGGCTAGCGCGACTGGCGGGATGTTCTCCTGCTCCTCAATGGCGACATGGAATGCAAACGCCGAGACGAAAATGGCCGCGGCCATGCGCTCGGTTTGCTCGCCCGCTTCTTGATGAAGATCGCTCGCGATCTTCCCGAGGGCGTCTTCCCCAGCGTGTTGGCCGAGTAGTCGGGCCGCGTTCCTCACGACCTGTTCGAGAACTGCCGTTCCGCGCGCCAATTGCCGTTCCGAGAGCGAAAGGTACTCGACCGCATCCGCGAGATCGTCCACGCCTCCCTTAAGCCACTCCTTTCCTACCGGCCAGCGAACACTCTCTCCCTGGGAGTCCAGATAGTGGGTGGCGTATCGGAATGTAGCACCGTCGATGGTTTCGAGGTCGGCCGTCTTGAGGTTCTTCGGCAGGACGACCGACAACACGCCCTCGATGTCCTCTCCGGTCTCATGCAGGCTCTTCCCCAGCCGTGCGGTCGCGTCTAAATCGACCGTGTGCGCAGGGTCGAACTCCGTCTCCAAGATCACCGGCTGGCGGCGCGGCGCAGCTATGAGGATATCCGGCCTCTTAGCCGCCCCGGAGCCAGACACGGATTGCTGGATCACGTTGGTCCGCTCGGCGTGGACCGTCCTGTCGGTCCAATCGGGATTCCGTCGTCTCAGCGCACGTCCTCCGCGGCTCTGTCCACCCGGGTCCTGTTGCGGACACCCTCCACCCCCATGCTTCGCACCAGCCCCTCGGCCATGTGCTTGTCCCCGCCCATGACTCCCCCCATCACCCGCTACCGCCGACCC
>JAPPDQ010000604.1 GCA_028875495.1 Chloroflexota bacterium | reverse complement strand
GTCATCGGCACTTTCATCCTGTTCTTCGGCTGGTTCGGCTTCAACATCAACTCCGACAGCCTCGGCCTCAACGCCGTCAACACCCTGCTTGCGGGCGCCGCCGGAGCCGTCTCCGCCATCTACATCGCCATGATCCGCACGGGCAAGGCCGACATCGAGATGGGCGCGAACGGCGCTCTGGCCGGTCTCGTCGGCATCACCGCCGGGTGCGCCTACGTCGACCCCTGGGCCGCCGTCGTAATCGGCCTCCTGGCCGGAGTCATCATGATCGCCGGAGTCCACATCATCAAGCTCGTCCTGAAGGTCGACGACCCCGTCAGCGCCATCACCGTGCACGGCATCTGCGGCGCGTGGGGCCTGCTGGCCGTCGGCATCTTCGCATCCGGAAACAACGGCGTCGAAGGATTCATCGCAGGCGACTTCGAGCAGATTGTCCCGCAGATCGTTGGAATGCTTGTGGCCATCGCCTGGGGCCTCGGCGCGGGATTCATCCTCTTCAAGGCCATCGACCTCACCATCGGCATGAGGGCTTCCGAAGAAGAGGAAGAGCAGGGACTCGACGTCCCCGAGCACGGCAGGTCCGCATACCCCGAAATGTAGCGCCATTCTGGAACATCTCAGGAGCTGGTGTCCCGTCAAAGAGATAACACCGAATAGTAAATCAGCCCATGCGAATCCCCTCTCCCGTTCGCGGGAGAGGGCTAGGGTGAGGGTCTCTCTCCCGTTCGATGGGGGAGAGATTTAGAGAGGGGACAAGGAGCAGAAAGAGGGTGCGGGGGGCCGACGAAGACTCGAGGTTCATGGGCAATGCTGCACACGGAGGCAAGAGACCAGATGTTGGAAGATGATCTGAGGTGGCAGGAAAACTACCGTGCGAAATGTTTGGTTGTAGGACAGATCCGCCCAGGGTTTGCCGCCGGTTGGCGGGATGGTTGGGAAGGTCGTTCTCCGAAACCGAGAGGCACAACATTGTCATACTGCAAAGAATACGCCGAGGCGTATCAGCTAGGACGTTCGGATAGAGAGAACGGTGTACGTGTGTAGCGCTGGACAATGGGGCCCGATAACCCGACCCCGTGTGACATATTTGTAACATCTGTGCAATACACTGGAAACACTGTTCTCCCATACTGGTGCGTAGCAATCACAAACATCGAGGTAACGACACGTTATGGAAGTGGTAATTGGGGCGGTGGCGTTCATGGTCTTGTTCGCGGTCTGGGTAATTCTCCCCAGCCGAATTCGAAAGCAGAATAAGGACTCCTGATCGACCAATCCGCATAGACTGGACCAAATTCTCCAATGAAATGAACGGCCGGTCGGCAGGTCGTTCATTCTTTGTCAGAGGGTCTACGACAATCGGTATTTACTTGACGAATCGCCGTCGATTCACGGAAAATCTCAAGGATTAATCAACAGAGGGAGTTTTATGGAATACTACAAGGCTGAATACATCTGGATAGACGGTTCGGAGCCGACCTCGAAGCTCCGGTCCAAGACCAAGATCGTCCCCAAGGGCGAGGAGCCTCCCATTTGGGGCTTCGACGGGTCGAGCACCAATCAGGCCCCCGGCGAGAACTCGGACTGCGTGCTCAGGCCGGTCTACACCTGTCCCGACCCGATTCGCGGCGGCGACGACATCCTCGCCATGTGCGAGGTCCTCTTGACCGACCTGTCGCCTCACCCGTCCAACACGAGGGCAGCCTGTGCCGAGGCAGCCGAAAAGTACGCCGATTTCGATATGTGGTTCGGCATCGAGCAAGAATACACCTTCTTCGACGGCATCAAGCCCCTCGGCTGGCCCGACAACGGCTTCCCCGCCCCGCAGGGCGGCTACTACTGCGGCGTAGGCTCCGACGAGGTCTTCGGACGCCCCATCGTCGAAGAGCACATGGACGCCTGCCTTCGCGCTGGACTGGGCATCTCCGGCATCAACGCCGAGGTCATGCCCGCACAGTGGGAGTTCCAGATTGGACCCGTAGGCGCTCCCGCCGTCGGTGACGAGCTGTGGATCGCCCGCTGGCTCCTCTACCGCATCGGTGAGGATGTCCACATCTCCGACAAGGAGAACACGGGCGTCTCCGCAAGGCTCGATCCCAAGCCGATGCAGGGCGACTGGAACGGCGCGGGCGCTCACTGCAACTTCTCGACCGTCCAGATGCGCGAGAACTACGACGCCTGCATCGCCGCCGCCGAGGCCCTCAAGGGCAACCA
>JAPPDQ010000439.1 GCA_028875495.1 Chloroflexota bacterium | reverse complement strand
AAGCAGGTGGTCAAAGCCATCTACGTGCCCGGCAGGCTGGTGAACCTGGTAGTCAAGTAACGGGCATTACAGTGCCGCGCTCGTCAGTGCGGCACTGTACATCAGCTTGAAGTGTCCGTTGACGGCGCAGAAGCATCGACGCGCCTTGCGCTGTCGGTGATGCTTATCGACGGGTCGTCAATACAGATTCTCGTGAAGCTTGCCGTGCGCCTTTCCTCGAACTGGCGGCAGTGGCCGACTTTACCGTCGGTGACGGCGGTTTCGACCAGTGTCGCGGTATTGTCATCGACCCATTGACTCCAGACCGGCTTGTTATCCTCAATGTATGAAAGGCCGATGATGTTCTCGCGGACGGCGATGCGCCCTCCCCTGATCTTCTTTGAATGTTCCGTGAGCTGCTCACCGTTCCACTCGTACTGTTCGAGGAACTGGCCCACCTTCGGGGCGCGTGTCCATATGCTTGCGTTGACGGCAACGACCGTGTCAGGACTGGCATCGGACAGCGGGCCAAGCAGAATGAGGATTCCGGCATCCACGTAGGGCTTCGCCCAGACGGGGTCGGCCTCCATGACGATGTCGACGTCGGAGTGTGGCAGCTTGTCCTTGTATTCCTCCGGCTCCATCTCGATGACGCGCACGGGGTGATCGAGACCGTGAGCGATGATGTAGCCGGCCACCCAGTTGCCAAGTTTGACGCGGTTCTCATCCCACTGCGCGAACTTGATGAGCTCCACGGGTGGGGGGCCGTGAGTTCTGAGGCTGTAGTCGTCCGGCAACGGCACTGGAGTATGGGTAGGATCTACGGCCACAGCAGGTGGAGCCGTCGGTTCGGGCACCGCGGTGGCCGTCGGCGGTGGAGCGGGAGTAGGTGTCGGTGTGGCAGGCTCTGGGGTCTGAGCAGTCGTGACTGCCGTCGGTTCCGGTGTCTGTCCTGCCGGAACCCCAGTGGCAGTCGGCTCGGGAGTCGAAGTGGGTTCCTCTGTAGGAACGGCGGTAGGTTCTTGGGTCGCGGTCGGTACGACGACGGGTACTGAGGTTGGGAGCGGGACAGGCGTCGGAGTGGCCGTGGCGTCGACAGCGGCCTGCACCAACTCATCCATGGTAGGAGTGGAGGTGGGCGTGGCCCGGTCCCCGGCGATGAGGGGCGATTCCTGCTCGGAACATGCTCCAGTCACCATCGCGAATGTGAGAATTCCGGCGAGAGCAAGAGCGGATACAATCGAGCGTGGAGCAGTATTCATCAGTCCCCTCCGTCAGAGGTTTCAGCGTATCTTGCCGGAATGGCCTATCCCTATGCTATCACCTTGAACTTGTAGGTTGTGGTATTCAGATTGCCCTCTGCAAACCGGGACATCCGCAGGGGGGTGAAGTCGACGAGCTTCGACTCGCCGTCCAGTATCATCTCGGCCATGCAGATACCTATGGCGGGCGCCAGCTTGAATCCGTGTCCTGAGAAGCCGGTGCAGAGGTAGAGTCCTTCAATGTCGTCTACCCGGTCGATGATCGGGTGCAGGTCGGGCGTGGAAGTATAGAGACCGGCGTATCCGGTGAAGAGCTCGCCGTCCATGATGTCCGGGATTCGGCGGGCTAGGCGGAGCCAAACGTCCTCGAGATGGTCTGCGTGAATGGTCGGGCTGTAGTCGTCAGGGTCGGCGACATCCTCCGCGTTGCCGTTGCCGACGAGTGTGAGATCGGAGCCTTCCGGTCGGAAGTATGTCAGGTTCGCCATGTCGCCGCCGCCGGGATGGAATGGCAGCCTGTCCATGGGACGGCGAATGAGGAACACCTCATGTCGAGTGGCCTCCAGGGGGAGATTGTAGCCGAGCCGGGCCATGAAGCGTCCCGACCAAGGGCCAGTGGCGATCACGACGATCGGAGCTTCGTAGCGCTCGGTGGCTGTATTCACGGCCACTACCCTGCCGTTTTCGATCTCGACGTCGGTGACTGGTGATTCAAGAATGATCTCCGCGCCCATTTCGCGTGAACGAGCTGCGTAAGCCATCGCGGTTCCGGAAGGGTCGGCGTGTCCTGACTGCGGTTCCCAAGCGTACGATTCACCGTCCGCGTAGTCGAAGGCCGGCGCAAGCTCCCGGGCCTCATCCCTAGAGATGATCTCCGTCTCGATGCCGACGGCCTGCTGGAGGGCGATGTTGTGTTTGAGGCCGTCGTGCGACTCCTCGGGCACTAATACCATGTTGCCAGTGTGGACGATCCCGCAG
>JAPPDQ010000364.1 GCA_028875495.1 Chloroflexota bacterium | reverse complement strand
ATCGAGAGCCGCGCCCGGACGTGGACGCCATCAACATGAACCTCGCCGGCGGCCAGGGCATGGCCATGTACGAGAACGACGAGATCGACGTTACCGGCGTCGGCCTCTTCGACCTCGAGCGCGTCCTCAATCCCGAAGAGCCTCTGAATGCGGAGCTCGTCGTGGCCCCGCCGGGCTTCTCCGTCTCCTACATCGGCATGAATGCCTCGCAGCCGCCCTTCGACGACGCCAACTTCCGCAAGGCGCTCAACCACGCCATCGACAAGGAGCTGATCGCCGATGAGGTGCTGGCTGAGCTGGTGAAGCCCGCCTACTCCATCCTGCCGCCCGGATTCCCCGGCTACACGACCGACATCAAGGGCCTGCATTTCGACCCCGACCTCGCGAGGGAGTATCTCGCGCAGTCGGAGTACGCCGACGCTGACACCCGACCCCGCATCGTCGTAACGGTGCCCGGCACTGGCGGTACCATCGGGCTCGACCTTGAGGTCATCATCGAGATGTGGAAGCAGGAGCTAGGCGTGGAGGTCGAGATCCAGCAGGTTGAGTGGGCGACCTACCTCGAGGACCTCGATGACAAGAAGTTCCAGGCCTATGCCGGACTCGGCTGGTCCGCCGACTATCCCGACCCGCAGGACTTCCTGGACATCCTCTTCCATACCGAGAGCGGGATGAACCACGGCAGCTACTCCAACCCGGAGGTTGACAAAATACTCGAAAAGGCCCGCACCATCCAGGACGTGAGCGAGAGGGTCTCCCTCTACAACCAGGCCGAGCAGATGATCGTCGACGACGCGGCATGGGTGCCCACGTGGTTCACGGGCGAGCAGTACGCCCTCGTCAAGCCGTACCTGAAGGGCTACCGCCTGACCCCCATGGTCGTTCCGAAGCTCCAGGAAATCCGAATCGAGTGACCGACGCCGTAAGCTCCCCCAAGGAGCGCGACTGAAACCCAAGGTGCGATGGTCCCCCCGGCCATCGCACCTTTCGTTTCCCCAAGGTGATCGCCTCTCTCCGAAGCTTGTCACTTCAACCACAGCGGACAGGAGTCAGGAAGCCAATTATTGTGCATCGCATAACTTTACAAAAACAAGGAAAATATCACAGATCGATACCGAGTGGCGCTAAGTGTAGAAACTCGAGTTGCTTTATTAACGACCGGAGTTCATACTCACGGTTGCCGATTAGGTCTGATGTCATAGTTACGCTGGGTTCTAGCCCCAAAGACTGGTTCACTTTTTCAGCTTGACACCTTCCCTATTATCCAGCCATGATATTGAGTCTCACGTCAAAATAATGCGGAATTGAGAATGGCAGGAAGTATCATTCCTGGGTCTGCAGTCATCTACTAATTGTCTTTTAACCTTGCCGAACTCACAGGGAGATTGGCCGAAAGCTGTAGCGCCTGGAAGTGAGCGCCGCACATTGCTCATCGGTGGCAAGCAGTAAGCGAATTTCGATGGCGACTTTAGGGTGACGGGCTTGGGGCAGGGAAGACGCAGGATGGGACCGCCGCTAACCGGTTTGAGCTAAATGGGTGTTGAATTGCCGGAAGCCGGGAAGACCGAACACGAGAAGGACGAGTTGCGAGACCGCCTCTCTAAGCTGAGTGACGCCAGTCTTCGCATCACCGCCAGCCTGGATTTAGACACTACTCTGCAGGCGGTAATTGATGGCGCATGCTCGTTGACCGACGCACAATACGGCGCGCTTCTGGTTTTCAATGACGACGAAAGTGTGGGAAGATTCCTTGCTTCCGGCATTGGTTTTGAAGAGCAACAGTTGATTGGGAGTTGGCCCAGGGCTGTCGGCCTCCTCGGGCACCTGCGAGATGTCCAAAAGCCGGTTAGACTTCGGGACTTGGCAAGTCATCCTGCGTCGAAGGGTTTTCCAGAGAATCATCCTGAGATGAAGACCTTCCTGGGAATGCCGATTCGCCATCAGAGTGAGCTTCTGGGGTGTATTTACCTCACCGAAAAGGAAGGTGGTCAGGAATTCACACCCGAAGACGAAGATGTCATCGTTATGTTCGCCTCTCAGGCGGCAATGGCCATCTCAAACGCCCTCAAGTATAGAGCCGAGCAACGCGCCAAGTCCGATCTGCAGGCCCTGCTCGATTCCTCGCCGATAGGCGTTTTCGTACTGGACGCCAAGACCGGAGCAGTCTTGTCAATCAACGAGGAAACGAGACGAATGATCTGCGGCGTAAGTGGGGGAGACGTCT
>JAPPDQ010000044.1 GCA_028875495.1 Chloroflexota bacterium | reverse complement strand
ACGACGCGCACGTCCCTCAGTCGCCGGTCGCTCCGTCGACGGCGTCGCACTCGTCAGCAGCCTGCTTGAGGATGTGCGGCGGGTTGGGGTAGTTGCCGCCCGTGTAGAACCTCGTCTCCACGCCCTCGAAGCGCTCCTGCAGCATCTCGCCGACGCGGTTGAGCGCGACGTCGCCGCCGTGCGTCCCGCTCCATACCAGGCCGATCGTCTTGCCGTCGAGCCGGTTGAGCCTGGGGGTGATGGCCGCGACGTTCTCCATCGCGCGCTGCCTTGCGACTGGATTCATGACCTCCAGTAGATGCATGACCTACACCTTCCTTCCGCCGCGGAATCGTCCGCACGCCCGCGACGCTCGGAGTCTAGTATTGACCTCACTCCGTGTCAACCAACATGGACGGTGCAGGCGCGTCGTTGTTCCGGACGGCTGAGACTGCAATGGCCGGTCATCGCTTCGGCTGGCGTCGGGTACCGCCTGTTGAGAGTCCAACCACCTGGAACGGGACCACGCACAATGGGCAGTTGTTCCTGATGTGAAACGCGACGCTAACGGGTACGTTATCAGCGTCTCTCAACTAGGGTTTGGGGACGTTGCGGAGCTATGAACTGGTGGGCCAACCTGGACTCGAACCAGGGACCTCAGTCTTATCAGGACTGCGCTCTAACCGGCTGAGCTATTGGCCCAAACGCTACACGGGGTAGGGGAACCACAGTATACCACAACCAATGCGAGCGTAGCCCGGTACTCCATAGGTGCCCAACCGGCTCTCCCGACTCGTGCGGAACGTCCCTCTGATGCTACTATGAATACCCTGAACCATCGATTGAGTGGGTCGAGGCAGTCGTTTGAAGATCGCAAACGTCCGAAGCTACATAGTAAACGCCGACGGGCCGAAGAACCTCGTGTTTGTCCGAGTCGAGACCGACGACGGGACCTACGGCTGGGGCGAGGCGTACACTCAGACCGACCGCGACACTGCGATTACGGCCCACGTGGAACGCCTGGGACACTACTTGATCGGACGCAGCCCGTTCAACATCAAGCACTTCTCGCAGGTGGCATACGAGGACTTTGCCGCCAAGCGCGGCGCCATGGACTTCTGGTCCGCGCTGAGCGCCATCGAGCAGGCGCTGTGGGACATCGTCGGGAAGAGCCTGGGCGTGCCCGTATACGATCTGCTGGGTGGAGCCTGCCGCGACAAAATCCGCGTCTACGCCAACGGATGGTCGGACGACACGGAGACTCCCAACGAGTATGCCGACGCCGCCAAGCAGATGGTCGACAGGGGCTTCACCGCCCTCAAGTTCGATCCCTTCCCGGGCCCCTGGCGACTCTACATCTCACGCGATGACGAGGCCGCGGCCATCGACACGGTACACGCCGTGCGCGACGCCGTCGGGCCCGACATCGACCTGCTCATCGAGGTGCATCGCAGACTCGCCCCAATGCACGCCGTCCGCGTCGCCGACGCGATTCGCGACGTAGACCCCTTCTGGTTCGAGGAGCCCTGCCCGGCCGAAAATGTCGACGCCTTGGCCGAGGTCAGAAGCCGTACCGACATACCGATCGTCGCCGGAGAGACCCTGTACACCAAGGCCGCCTTCCGGGAGCTGTTCGAAAAGCGCGCCGTCGATATCATCAACCCCGACGTATGCAACACCGGCGGCATCCTCGAGACCAAGGAGATCGCCGCGATGGCCGAGCCGTACTACGTTGGCGTCTCACCGCACAACTACAACAGCGTGGGCGTCGCGCTCGCGTCCACCGTCCACGTCTCCGCCTGCATTCCCAACTTCATCATCACCGAGTACTGGGTGAATTTCGAGCCGGTGGTGGAGGACATCACGGTCGGCGCCCCCCAGGTCGATGGGGGATACATCCCCCTGCCCGACGCGCCCGGCCTCGGCGTGGACCTGGACGAGAACGCCCTTGAACGACGGGCGGACATCAGCGTCGGAAACAAGACTATACGAAAATACTCGGACGAAGGGCCATAATCCGGCCCGAACGCCTATTTGCAGCGCATCTATTTCCGCATCGGAGGTCACATTGGATATCAAGATTCACGGCAGAAACGTCGAAATCACGGACGACATAGAAAGCTACGTTGGCAAGAAATTCAATCGTCTGTCGAGGCACTTGCCTCAGATGATGGACGCCACCACCGAGATCAAGCGAACGTCCTCACGCTCCGGGGATGACCGGTTCGTCGTCCAGTTGACCCTTACGG
>JAPPDQ010000031.1 GCA_028875495.1 Chloroflexota bacterium | reverse complement strand
CCACACCGACGGCTCAACCCGTCCAGCACGCCTCGCCGGGTGTGTGATTATTTTCGTGTTTTGGTATAACATCATCTAGGGCCCGTTGACATTCAGGTTGCGATTCATGCGGATCGGTGCCATTTTTGCCTCAACGACCGCCAGAACGGCGGCACAGGCAAGACGAGCGGAATGACCAATGAATCCAGACAGAACGGTACTGACCGACGCCATGTGGGCGCGGGTCGAACCCATACTGCCCGGCAAGGCGACCGACCCCGGCGTCACTGCAGCGAACAACCGGCAGTTTCTTGAGGCGGTGCTTTGGCGGATCCGGACGGGATCGCCATGTCGCGACCTTCCGTCGGACTTCGGCAAGTGGAACAGCGTGTTCAAGCGCTTCCGCCGCTGGGCGCTTTCGGGTACTTTCGAGCGTGTCTACAACGAGTTGTCGGATGAGTTCGACTTCGAGTACGTGTTCGTTGACGGCACCAGCGTCTCGACGCACCAGAAGGCGGCGGGCGCAAGGGGGGGACCTGCCACCAGGGCATCGGCCGTTCCCGAGGAGGTCTGACCAGCAAGATCGTCGCGGTTGCGGATGCGCTTGGCTACCTTGTGCGGTTCGTGATCCTTCCTGGTCAGGCGCACGACCTTGCCGGGGTGGCGGAGCTTCTGGAGGATCTACCGTTCGAGGTCTTGATTGGGGACAAGGCATTCGACGCGGACTGGTTGCTCGGGGAGCTTGAAGGCCGCGGCGCGGAGGCGGTGATACCGGCGCGGAAGAACCGGACGGATACTCGGGATCATGATCGCGAGATGTACAAGTGGCGGCACCAGATCGAGAATTTGTTTGCGAGACTCAAAGAGTTCCGAGCGGTGGCGACGCGTTACGACAAGACGGACGCGAGCTTCGCGGCGGCGATTCATCTCGTGGCAGGCGTGGTCGCCGCAACCTGAATGTCAACGGGCCCTAGTGTTGTGATTCTTTTTCACGATGCCGATTCCTGCAGCTTCTGGTGGCCCTTCTTCCATGCCTCCACGAGATCTTCGGGCGCCTTGCTCCAGCGAAACGGCCGGGCGTCATTGGAATTGTGATGCTCGATGTAACCCTCGATCGCCGCGATGCACTCGTCGAGCGAGTTGAAAATCGCGTGCCTGAGTCTCTGCCTCGAGAGCTTGGAGAAGAACCCCTCGACGGCATTCATCCACGAGGCCGAGGTCGGGGTGAAGTGGAACGTCCAATTGGGGTTGTTCTTCAGCCATTCGTTGACCTCGGCCGACTTGTGAGAGGAGACGTTGTCGAGGATGACGTGAACCTGGGTTTCGGGCTCGATCCCCTCGGAGACGAGCTCGAGGAAGGCGAGGAATTCCTCCGAGCGGTGACGTGCGACCATCCGGCCGGTGACCTTGCCGGTGGCGACGTCGAGGGCCGCCATCAGGCAGGTGGTGCCGTTGCGCTTGTAGTCGTGGGTGCGGGTCTCGGGATGGCCGGGCTTCATCGGCAGGGGCGCCTGCGTCCGTCCCAGCGCCTGGATCTGTGTCTTCTCGTCCACCGAGATGACGACAGCGTGGTCGGGCGGGTTGACGTAGAGGCCGACGACGTCGCGGACCTTCAGCTCGAACCTCGGATCGCGGGAGACCTTGAATGTCTTGACCCTGTGGGGCTTGAGGCCATGGCTCTTCAGGATGCCGAATACCGTCGAGACGGCGATCCCCACCCTCGTTGCCAGCGCCCGCAGCGTCCAGTGACTGGCGTGCTCCGGCGGCGGCGACATCGCAAGCGCGATCAGTTCGCTGACCTTGTCCTCGGAAATCGGCTTGCGCCCCCGTCTCCGTGGGATGTCGTACAGCAGGCCGTCAACACCCTCGGCAAGGAAGCGGTCCCACCAGCGCCAGACCGTCGGCTTCGACATGCCGGTGGCCCTCATCGTCTGCGTCAGGGTGAGGCCGTCGCCGAGGTGAAGGATGATGGTTGCCCTCAGGACATGCTTGAGGATCGAATGGGGATCGGTTTTGATCTTCTCGAGACGCTTCCGGTCTTGCTCGCTGAGGACGATCCGGGTTCTCCTGCTCTTTGCCATCCTGGTTCTGCTCCCGTATGAAAACTGCGCGGCTTTCGCCGGGAGCGGTTGAATCACACTCTGTAGGAAAACGGAATCCCCAAAATCGAACATAACACTAGGCACCTGAAAGGCGTGTCCTTGATGAGGTTGCATCGGGACCTGGAGATCACGCAGAAGTCGGCCTGGCACCTGA
>JAPPDQ010000295.1:505-2236 GCA_028875495.1 Chloroflexota bacterium | reverse complement strand
GGGAAAGGGCTGAAAGGGCCGCAGTGTTCCGGCTTGCTGTTGGGACGAAAACACCTCATCGAGGCGGCGATCATGAACACGAGCCCGATCGAAGGGGCTGTCTGCAGACCGATGAAGGTGGGCAAGGAGGAGATCATCGGGTGCCTGGCCGCTGTTGAAAAATGGCTGACCATTGACCTCGAGTCTCTCTACCAAGATCAGGACAAGAAGCTTGAGCGTATCGAGGCACTGCTCTCGACCGTTCCGGGCATTCTTACGAAGATCGAAACCCGTCGCGGCAGCAACCGATTCCGGCAGTTGGTGGTCGAGTGGGACGAAAGTGAGATGGGCATCAGCAGCAATGAATGCGGTCGCCGGCTTCGGGAGGGTGATCCGCCGATACAGGTGCTCTCGAACTACAACCCGTATGTCATTCGCGACAGCCACCCGAAGCCGAAGCCCGATTCCGGTGACCGCAAAGCGAAGAGCTCGGAGTTGACGGTCTATTCACTGGGCTTGCAAAAGCGGGAAGAAATGATCGTTGGCCGCCGCCTTCGGGAAATCCTCCTTGAGGCTCGCCGCGGATAAAGGCTCCTACTTACAACGGAACAACGAGTGCGCATGCTTCACAGTTCGAGTCAACTCCGGCAAGAGCGCGCCAAGCCGTCAACCGCTGCTGAAAGACTTCGGCTTCGGGTAGTTTGATAGACACCGACTTGTTCGCGATTTGGTCCCGCGATGGAGACGATGAATGACCAGACATCCGACACCGCAACGTAGCAAGGCCATCGCGGCCTCCGATCAGGTTGGCCGCGGCCGCTGCGGAGTAAGTCGAGCGATCCTGCTCGCCGCATGGGTGCTGGCTGGGCTGCCGTCAACGGACGCCACGGCCCAAGAGCCTTCGTGGTCGGTTGATACCACCCGCGAGTGGGCGGAGGCCGCCGCAGCGCAAACGGGAATACGCATCGACGATGGCCGGCTCGTTCTCGACGGCGAGAACGAAGGCCACTGGACGAGCCGTTGGCAAACCTGGCAGGAAGCGGTCGGAGCAGTGCAGATCAGTGTGGAAGCCGACATCGAGCTTTTTGACAGCAAGACGATTGAAGTCATCGTCGATGGCTCTGAGGCTCCTTTCACCGACGAAGATGATGTTCCTCACGATTGGTACGGCCGGTGCCTGATCGCCATCGTCGATGAGAAACGCTGGATCATGGCGCTACGGTCAGGCGTCAACCATATTCGCTGGGGTGATCGGGACGCGATCCACATCATCACGTCGAACGACGAAGGCAGAACCTGGAGCAAGCTCGACCGCTGGTTCGACGGCTCAGCGATCGAGGGGCTGCCGTACGAAGACGGATACACGCATAGCGAGCCGGGCCTGTTCAAGATGCCCAACGGTGACTTGATCCTCCAGTTTTGGCGCACCAGCTATCGGTCGGGCACCAAACAGCTCCGTTCGCGGGACGACGGAAAGACGTGGACCCTCGATGTGGACCGCATCGAAGTCAAGGGGGTTACCGGCGCCGACGGCTCCTACGCGATCGGCACGGAAGACTACTTCGTCGATCCGGAAAACCCGACCGATATCTATATGTCCTTTCAGTACTTCCACTACGAGGGGAAGTTTGCGGGCACTTTGCTCGCGCGTTCGACGGACAACGGAAAGAGCTATCGGTTCCTGAGCTGGATCGGGCCTTTGGCGAGTGAGGAAGACCCGGACTCGGGTGCGACGTTCGAGCCCGCCATCGA
>JAPPDQ010000295.1:0-495 GCA_028875495.1 Chloroflexota bacterium | reverse complement strand
CCATCGAAGACGCAGGTAGTTGCACGCTCGCGGCGCGGGTGCGCGAGGCCGCCGGCAATCGCCACAGCTGGCAATCCCTCAGCACGGACATGGGGGCCTCGTTCTCACCACCGGTCGAAATCTCCGATCAGGTCAACGGCGGAGTAAGCAACGGCCTCTGGCAACGCGTGAGGCTGTACAAGGAAAGCAACCCCTATTTCCAATTCAACAATCGTCTCGACTACGCCAAGGGACAAGGACGGCTCTGGGGCGTCGGCTTGCACAGCAACGGCGGAGGCTATACGCGCAAGCCGGTCGTCTATTGGTCCGACGACAACGCCCAGTCCTGGAACGGCCCGGAACTGCTGCACGGAACGATGTACCCCGGGACCGACACCGGTTACGGCGACCTCAAGCGTAGAAGCGACCATACCTTCGTTGCGGCAACGTACTACGCGACCAGGGATTCCAAGATCGCGGATGTGGAGCAATACACCTTCGGCGGCAGCCGAGTCG
>JAPPDQ010000542.1 GCA_028875495.1 Chloroflexota bacterium | reverse complement strand
GCCTTTCCAGCCCACCTTCAGCAGCCTCGTGGCCTCGTCTTCCCACCGATCAGGGATGACATATGGAGCTTCTTCAGCGGTGAAGTATCTCATTTTCGCGTTTCCCTAGATTCTCAACACACACCATCGCGGGAACCTCCTCTCGGAGGCCCCGCGATGGACTATCGACGCCAGTGTTGTTTTACGGCCTGATGGTCTCGCCGGAGGCAAAGACCGCCTTGCTCGTGTAGCGACGCGAGCGATTGCCCGGGTTATGGTAGTTGTCCATGCCGTCCTCGAAGGCGTTGACCATGTTGTAGAGGCCGTGCTCATACCTGATCTGCCTCTCGGGGACATTCCTGAAGTTGTTCCGCTTGACGATGAGACCGCGGCTAAAGCCTGTGAAGGCAATCGTTCCGAGCTGGTATTTCTCAAGAGCGACTACCCTGCTCATCGCCTGACCGATCTCTATCTTCCGCGGGTCGTGATCGGGAAGCTGCGCTCCTTCCGTCCAGCTATCGAGAAGGAACTTGATGTTACCTGTCGCATCCGCGGGCCAGGTGCCATCAGGCGCCAATGGCAGGAAGTCAGGATCGGGCCCGGTGGGAGCCATGCCTTCCTGGCCACCGCTAGTCAGGTACTGCCCGATCAACGGGCCCTGTGGCTCACCGGAGCGATAGGGGGCAACAGGATTGCCACGTGCCCACAGGTTGGAACTGCCGTTGACGTTTGATATCCCGAGGTACTGCTGGTTCTGCCTGATGAGACCCCAGTGACCGCCGTCTTCCTTCCAATCGAGCTTGATGCCGATCTTCGCGAAGTCCGACTCCAACAGCTCAGCTACCGGCACCCGAAGGCCGGGCACTCCGGTATAGATCTCAAGATTTCCGCCGCCGTCCAGCCTATTCCTAAGGCCGTCCCCGTTCGTGTCCACGAGTCCGAGCCCATCGAGGATCTGGTTGGCCCTGGCGATGTCCTGCGGTATGGCGTCTATCGTCTCGAAGCGCTTGCCAGGGTAGTGGGGCGACGTCTCGTGGACGACATAGTTCTGGGCATACCCCACTCCCGAGAAGACGATGTTGTTGATCGCATGGCGATCAATGGCAAGGGACAGCGCTATTCGGAAGTCCTGCGTCCTGAGCCACCTGCCGAGTTCCTTGTCTTCGTTCCAAGTCTGGTTGAAGAAGAGCGAGTGGTCGCCACCGGAAAGGTCGGGCCAGTGGTAGATGCTGTAGTCCCCCCTCTCCATGTTCGTGATGAACAGAGGGATTCCGCTCATCTGGCGGGATAGGGTATCGGCATCGAGGTCGGACTCGCCCTGCATGGCGCGCAGGATTGCGACGTCCACGCTCTCCATCTTGAAGTTGATGATGCCGTCCACGTAAGGAAGCTGGTTCCCATCGGGGTCGACACCAAAGTAGTAGTGGTTGCGAACCATGGACGACTGGTCATCGAGGAAGTACTCCATCTTCCACGCGCCGGCGGACGGCTGACCGTTCTCAATGCAGTCGGAACCGCACCTCGTCCAGGACACCCTATTTTGGAAGAGTTTCGTCCAGTCTTCGAACTCGCCATCCGCTACCATCTTCGCAAGGGCAGCAGAGTCCGCGTACTTCTCATGGAACTGCTTAGCGTACTCGTCCGACGTGTACCAGCACCAACCCGAACCGCAGGACACGGGACCGCGCGCGCTCGTCGTTCCCGCGAAGAACGTGTAGTTCGGGGAATCGAACGTGAAGCTAAATGTGTAGTCGTCGATCACCGCGAACTTCGCGCCCTCCCCGGTAACGGGGTCTCGCGCACGACTGTAGGGAGTGTCAGGACCAAGACCATTGCCCGATAGTCCCGCCGCCTTGGAGGCAGCATTGTTATAGTAGTTGATGTCCTCCCACGTGAAGCGGAAGTCCTCGGAGGTGAGGTCGGAGCCGCCCGACCACTTACCGCCCCTGCGGAGGAAGAACGTGTACACTCTCCCGTCCTCGGAATGGTCCATTCCCTTTGCCACGCGCTCGACGTAGCTCGCGCCGTCCGCGTTCAACTGCAGCGGATGGCCGTTGGCGTACTGCTGCAGGTAACGCTGGTTGTGCCTTGTGGCCCGCCACGTCCCGCCATAGGTGCCGATCTCGTTAGGCGGCGGAACGACATGCACGTCCTCAGGCACCGGTAGCCGCTCCATGAGCGGTGGAAGCTGACCCTGCCTCACCAGCTCGGCCGACATCGGGGACTCCTGGAACGTAGTGGGCTTGGGGCCGGTGAAGCG
>JAPPDQ010000191.1 GCA_028875495.1 Chloroflexota bacterium | reverse complement strand
CTCCCCGACCGTGCTGCGGCACTCCCGATCAAGCCGAAGTGCTCGCGCCGCGCCGAACAGCGGTCACGATGCCCAAGCCGTTCGACATCCACCACAGGCGGATCAACGAGAAGACGACGCGCGGTCAGCGCACTCTCCATGAGGCACGGTCCGAACACCCAGAAACGTGAATGCCTACGACAACACCGGGAACGCCGCCACTGATCCCTTGCGAAACGAATTCGTGCCACCGCGGCTTGCTTGCCTGGCGTAACGACAACCGCGTCCACAACCCAGCCAGCCGCGCTTCACTCATACGATAATCCAGCGCTCCTTGTCGAAGTCCTTGACAAACGGTGACGGTCTTGCCTTGTCGACCACGACCAATAATCGGCGCATTGCACGGCTGCATGCAACGAAGAAGACCCGGCGCCACCTATGAGTGTCCTCTCGCTGCTCCGGATTGGTCACGTCCGTGGGCGGCAGCTTGCCCTCCTCGAGACCGACGACTGCAACGATGGGAAACTGGAGCCCCTTGGCCGTGTGCATGGTCATGACCTTGACGCCATCGTACCGGAGGTCGACGCTTTCTTTTGTCATGTACCTGGCACGCAAGCCGGAGGCCGCGATCCCTCCGGCGACATGCTTGCAATCACCGTTCGTGGGGCATAGCACCGCTGTGTGGGCCATGTCCAGATCCGGTTCTTCCGCAACGACCTGGTTGAACCACCTCCGAACAATGTCGACTGCGTCGGCATTGGTCCCAAATCGGCATTCCGGTCGAGGTCCGCGTCGGACAGACTCGGTGTCCCGCGTTGCCGGATCTACCCGTTCATCATCGGCCAGCAGCGGACCGATGGCGTCCATGATCTCTTGATTCGTACGGTGGTTACACCGCAGAATGGTGGAACGCCCCTGCATGTTCAGAGATTCGTGAACCTCGCTCCATGAGAACCCCGGGTTGTAGATCGACTGGTTTCTGTCTGCGGTCAGAAAAACGTTGCGCGCATCCTTTGCGAGCTTCACACACATCCGAATCGCCACCGGGAGGAGGTCTTGAGCCTCGTCGATGAAAACGTAGTCATAGGTTGGATCGGCAGTATTCTCCGCGTCGACAAACAAGTGCGCCCGAAGGCACCTCTTCCGCTCCTTAAGCTCCTGCCATACCGCAACCGCGAATTCCCAAACGTGCCGCCGCTGCCGCCGACCGATTTGTCGTCCCCGGCCGACCCTCTTGATGCCCAGGTACTCATCGAGACTCGTGATTCGTCTCCCGACGATGACCAGATCTATCTCGTCAAAAAGGAACTTCGAATCGTCGTCGGTCCAGGAGAAACCCTCGATTCGACCTTGCATGTCCCATAGCACCTTCCCAACGATGTCTTTCCATACCGGGTGGCGGGCACGATATATGGGGTTGGCCCATGACGACTTGGCATGGTGTTTAGCGAGGGAATCCACATTGTGGAAATCCACGGAGTCCGCATCGACTCCCAACTCGCCGAGGAGGTGACGCGATGCCGCGACAAGTGCTCTTGTGTAGGTTGTGAACAGGATCCGTGGCGGCGAGGATGACGAGAACATCCCGGTCTGATCTGGGTGCACTAGGCTCTTGAGGCAGTACAGGGCCACGGTGGACTTCCCGGTGCCCGGACCGCCCTTGACGATCCTCGGCCCGGTCGGACGCCTCGCAAATCTTTCCACAACCGGTCGTTGGACTTCGTCCAGCGCGAGCAGGAAGGATTCCAGCAGACGGGTGCCGCTGACTGCTTCCTCGAGTCCTTGACGCGAATCCAGTACCCGTTTGGGTTCGTTGACCGCTCGGTCAATGGAGCGGGGCCAAAGTGCATAGATAATCCTGTCGAGTAGCTCCTGCGATACCCCGCAATTGAGCAGTTGGCTTTCGGTGCTGCACTCCTGCAGGATTGTCAGGGCATCGCCCGAGACTCCCAGCCGCTCTAGGACCTCGTGGAGTCGGTCGGGCAAGGGCGGGTCGATTTCTGGGATGGGCGGGGGCCAGAGGACATCCAACACCATTTCAAGCAGCTCGGGTGCCACATTGCATGCCAAAAACTCATCTTCGGTTCGGCACTTCTGCAGGGCTCGTCGATCGTCTCCCGTTATCCCCAGCTCGTCGAGGACGCGATTGAACTCGGCGGGCAATCGCGAGTCGCCAGGAGTTGGCCCATTTCCATCCGTCTGCTCAGAGGGGAGTGCCAGCAATGGCTGCGCTCGCTCGTTCGCAATCACCCGGATGGTCG
>JAPPDQ010000412.1 GCA_028875495.1 Chloroflexota bacterium | reverse complement strand
GGCGTCTGCGTGGGTGATGGCCCAGGCGTCAATATCATTACTTGAAGCACTGGTTGCAAACATGTCTCTCTCAAACTGAGCGGTCCATCCCTTCAAGATTTCAAGGAGTTCAGTGGGTTGTTTTCCCATATCCCAAAGAGTCATTCCAAACGTGAATTCCTTAGCAGCACTCCATCCGGTACGTCCCGGAAAAGGATATATCCAGACAAGTGAGAGGGCTCGCGACCACGCGGGACAGCGGCACCGGATGCTAATTCCACTGCTTCCGAAATAAACGAACCCACCCTTCTTTTTTGCTACATTCATTAGTCGTTCGGCTGCCTCCGCTACCTGTGGGCTGGGCATTTCAGCCAAGAATTCATCGCGACTTATCCTCTTTCGGCTACCGGGCGACGACTTATCGGGGAAGGCAGTAATTCGCCCGATGACTCGTGGAACCAGTGTCTTTCCAGTCGCTCCGAGGAATTGTTTGATTTCGACCGCCAGGACTTCGATGCCAGGCATCTGTTCGTTGAGAAATTCCACTACGTGGGCAAGTTCATCAGGGATGTCGTCGGCGACGAAGAGGAGGCGCATTCGAGCCGCGCGCAGGTTCGTCTCTACTCTCTGCCAGAAGTCATCGACATCCGGCTCGCTTTCCGGTTGCAAGAGTTCGAAGAGAGCATCATTCGGGTTACGACCGGAATCTTTTTCGGCTTCTTCGAAAGCTCGTCGGATGTCATCGATCTTCCATGTACGCCTTGCGAATGCTGCATAGTCCAGCATCTGCCCGACAATAGTTCGGCGAATCTCGGTGTTGTTTGAGCGTTTAGTCTCGACCAGAGTCGGCATGGCGTCTTGGTCGATGAGAAGATGGTCCAAAGCCCAGCGATAGTTGCCGTCTTCTGTATCCGCAATTCCTTGCTCTCGCTGAATCAGTAGCCAGCGACGTGGATCATTGGGGTTGATTTGCTCTCCGGAAAGCAGCTTCGGATGATTTGCAATCAACTCCTGAAGGGTATCTTCTAAAGCAAAGGGCTCTTCCGCCATTGGATCGAGATGTCCTTGGTTGTTCAGGTGATAGATTTGTTCGGTCAATTCTTGGCTCCAAGTCGCAGGGGTGTATGTAACGGTGGAGGCGAGTTTACCACTGTACCCTCACCCTAGCCCTCTCCCACGACGGGAGAGGGGATGGTCGACTCAACCTCGCCGGCCCAGAGGCGGCGCATTTCGTCGGAGGTGTTGAGGAGGTCGGTGAGGCTGCCTTCGGCTTCGACGCGGCCGTCTTTGAGGACGATGATGTGGTCGGCGCGGCGGAGGGCGGCGCGGCGATGGGAGACGACGAGGGCGGTGGCGTCGGGTCGCTCGAAGAGGCGGTCCCAGAGCTGCTGCTCGGTGTCGACGTCGAGGCCGGACGACAGGTCGTCGAAGACGAGGAGCTCGGGGTCGCGGACGAACATCCTTGCGGCGGCGGAGCGGCGGATCTGGCCGCCGGACAGCTTGACGCCGCGCGCGCCGACGACGGTGTCGAGTCCGTCGCTAAGCTCGCGAATGTCCTGTTCCATGACGGCGGCGTTGAGGGCGGCTTTCAGGTCGATCCTGTCCTCCGGGAGGCCCAAAAGGATGTTGTCTTTGAGCGGTTCGCTGAAGAGGCGGGGGACCTGCGAGGTGTAGGCCGAGCGTGGTGGCACGAAGAAGGTCGCGAGGTCGTCGACCGGCTGGCCGTTCCACTTGACCACGCCCGCGTCCTTGGGCAGGAGTCCGAGCAGGACACGGAGTAAGGTGGTCTTGCCGGAGCCTATGCGTCCGGTCACGACGGTGAGGGAGCCGCGCGGAAGGCTGAGGGAGACGTTGTCGATACCTCTGCCATTGTCGCCGTAGCGGTAGGTGAGGTCCTCGACTTCGACGAGGTCGAGACGGTGGGTGTCGGTCTTGGCGGTGAACGGCACGTCGGGCAGGTCGCCTGCGAGATAGGCCTTTTGGTGTTGAACGAGGCGGTCGGGTGGCGCGCTGGGTATGAGGCCGCGCAGTCGGTCGAACGAGACACCGGTCTGGCGGTACTCGGCGAGGACGCCGCCGATCTCGGTGTTCATCCAGCCGACCATGTAGAGGTAGCTGACGAAGAGGGCGAAGTCACCGATGGTGAACGAGCCATCCCGCATGGCCGACGCCGCAATGAGCAGGATGAGTCCGGTGCCTATGGTGACGGTGTTCTGGAAGACGGAGTTGAGGGACTGCGTCAAGAGCGTGTCGCGGATGGTGAAGG
>JAPPDQ010000579.1 GCA_028875495.1 Chloroflexota bacterium | reverse complement strand
TTGTACTTGGCTACTTCGGATTTGGGGAGATCCGAAACTCTTGGCCGTTCTCGATGATGTTCTCGATCAGTTTCGAGACGGTGTGTTCGAGGACGTACGAGGAGATCACGCCCATCATCGAGTCACTCTATTCCAACACCGGAGGTGTTTGCTGGGTTTCTCAATGTGGCCTTGCAGTGGTTGGCTCGTTCCGGTTGCAAGATCTGGCCATACTTCCCAGAAGACCAAGACACGTTTCCGGGCTCCCGACGATCCGCAGAAGACCGAAGGAATCGCCGGACGAGCGTGGGCATCCATCAACAAGACTGCTTTCGCCGCAAACCTTCCAGACCTAGAAAGTGTATCATCCCGAGAAGCCATAGCTGAATGGGCGAACCTGACCAACGTCTCTGAGAAATGGGTTAGGAAGCGCAACACTCACGCCCGGTCTCTGATGGGATTCCGCGTGGAGAAACCAAATGGAAAACCGTGGGGAGTGCTTGTAATCGACAGCAGGAATCCCAGCTTGGACAAGACACGTGCGACTACCGAATTCCGCAACCACGGCAAGGTCCTTAGCCGCATAGTGGAGGGGTTATGAGCAACCTGACGAAGTGGACGGAGATTCCGACCAACCAATACGAAGAACCCCAGGAAGTGGGCTTTGAGCTGGATGCTGGATCTTTCATCTCCCCTTATGACATCCCCGACGGGATCCGTGCGACCTACAACCCCAGAGACCCGCGCGTTGTCTTCGAGTTTCGGTACTTAGTGGATGAACCGTTTCGATACTCACGAGATGACACATGGAAGGAACAGGACCGCGAAAAGGAAAGAGCTGTTAGTGTGGGCTTCGGAAAATACTCCGACCGAATCATCAGGCTGGAACTTGAAGCTGATCTTCCGGATCTCGTCGATCACCGCCCTCAGTGGATGCACGCGATCGTTGCCGCGATCAAACGTATGAAACAACCCGATATGGCCAACTACTACGTGGCCAGCCGGGTCCTCGAGGATCTGTACGACAACCTTTTGTCTCAGGTTGACACCGAGTAAAAGAATCTATCACGACGTTTCAGGTCTTTGGCTGTATAAGTGGTGTATTGGCAAGGACATGGGGTTGTCCGCAGGGTGCGGTATACTGGCTACCTTTTTGAGTTTGACCTCAAGCAGGTCGAAGCACCGTTGCTGGAGCGGGGTCAGCCTAGTACGCAACTGGAGGGTGGCTCCGGACTCAATCAGCTCCATGGTACTGGCGGCGAGGTTGCCCAGCTGATCGATGACCCTGCGGAAGCTGTGGATCGCCAGACCGGAGTCGGCTTGCTTACGTCTGGCTTTTCTGCGGGCGGTCGGAGAGCGCCCGGCGGGGTCGACGGGAGAGGATCGTTGTGCTTCTGGGGCCTCGGGATCGTGGTCGTCGAAGAGGATCGGGGCGTGAGCCCGCATGCGGTCCTCACGCCGGTGTCAGATCGGGCGGACCTTGAGGTCGATGGTCTTGAGGCTGCGGAAGGCGTACTCGATTCTCGATAGGTTCTTGTAGGCGTGGACGGTCTCGGCCGCATCGAGGAGGCCGGGAGCGACGTTCGAGCGCACGACATGGATTCCGTCGAGGGCCTCTTCGATGGCGATCTTCTCCAGGTCGCGCTCCTAGCTGAACGCCTCCTCGGTGATCGTCGTGACGAAGTGTTTGGCCACCTTGTACCGGTTGATCACCTTGCCGACACGCACTCCGGTAGCGTCCTTGCCGCGCAGGGGCCGGCGCTCGCGGCGTGTGGCCACGGCGACCTTCTCAAGCTCCCGCTCAGTGGCAGCGAGCAGCTCCTGACGCATGCGGTGCCGCTCGTCGGCACGAAGCGAGTTCCGGCAGACGATCAGCCGCTTGCCGGGGAACTCATCGCTGGTGATATCGGTGAGGTTGCGCTCGTCGAAGAGCGAGGGCTGCACAGCCCCGGCGCGGATGAGATTGCGGATCGTCGGCGCACGGAACGTTGTGATCCACGACATCCCGTCGAGGTTCTGGAGTTCCTCGCGAATGCGGGCGGCGGTCAGCATCCCCCGGTCGCCAACCAGCACCACGTAGGTGAGGCCGAAGCGGCCCCGGATCTTCTCGACCTAGGTGGCGACGGTGGCCGGATCGCTCGTCGACCCTTCGAACACCTCCACGGCGAACGGGCACCCATCGGCCGAGCAGAGAAGCCCGACGACGATCTGGAGCTTCCCCTTCTTGTCGTCGCGGCTGTAGCCGCGCTGGACGAGCGGCGACCGGGTG
>JAPPDQ010000407.1 GCA_028875495.1 Chloroflexota bacterium | reverse complement strand
CACCCCTCAGGATGTCCTGGATGCCCTTATCGATGATGGACTCCTCAAGATTTCGCCCGACGACCGGGTCTTCATATGACCGCGTTGTGATGCGCTTTCGCTGCCGGTCACGTAGACTGTGCCCCCGGAGGCAACCCTATGACCGATAAGGTTTACCGTGTCGCTGCCATCGGGTGCGGCAGGAAGGGAACAGAGCACGCCCGCGCCTACAACCTGAACCAGCGATCCGCCGTCGTCGCTGGAGCCGACCCCGACCCGGAGAATCTCGACATCTTCACCAAGCGATTCGGCGTGCCCGGCTATGCCGACTACAACGAGATGCTGCGCAAGGAGAAGGTGGACATAGTGTTGGCCGTTCTTCCGGTCATCGCGAATCGCGAGGTTGTTCTGGACTCCGTGCGTCACGACGTGCCCTCCATCTGCACCGAAAAGCCCCTTGCCGCTCGACTCTCCGACGCGGACGAGATAGTCGCCGCCTGCCGGGAGCGTGGAATCAAGTTCGGCTGCGGCGACCTGGAACGCAATCACCACTACTACTGGGAGGCGAAGGATCGGATCGCAGCGGGGGAGATCGGCGCTGTGCGAAGCATCGCTTTCTACCAGGGGAGCGGTACGCAACTCTCCGGTGGCGGCTGCCAGATTTTCGGCCTGGCACGACTCTTCGCCGACGATGCTGAGGTGGACTGGATAACGGGGTGGGTTGCGACGGATCCATGGAGCGAGTACGACCAGGGAGGAACGGGGTACATTCGCTTCGTAAACGGCGTCGAAGTATTTCTTCACCGCCGCGATACAGGACGCTACGGTTTCGAGGTGCTCTGCGAGCGTGGCCGGTTCACCAGCGACAACATGAACGTGCGGATGTACACGCACGACCCTGACGAGTCCCGTCCGACGCTCATAAACTCGATGGAGGTGGAGGCCCCGTTCTCCGACGATGAGGGCGTACACGGAGGCTTTGGCCAGATCGACGACGAGGGGTGGGAGAACCCCGGCAACCGTCAGCGGGCGACCGTGCAGTCCATGATCGACGCGCTCGATCACGACATTGAGCCTAGAGGCAACGGAGACAACGGCCTCAAGGTCCTCGAAATGGCCATTGCCATCCGGGAGTCCCACCGAAGAGGCCACGCCCCCGTTAAGCTCCCCCTCGAAGACCGCAGCCTACGTCTGATCCCTCACCCCAGTCGCATGTACAACAAGAAAGAGGTCTACGGCCGTGAGGTCTACGCGAAGGAGATCGCGAGGTTCACGCGGGGGCAGAAGGGGGCCACTTGAGGGTAGTGCAGGAAAGGGGTTAAGATAAAACTCTCTCCCTTGTGTAGCGGCGTAACTACCCCCGACTAACCTCTCGTGCGATACACGCCGTACTCGACTACGATCTCCAGATCGTCGATGGTGATGCCGCCGCCGAGCTTGGCGGGCCGCGCGTCCAGTGACACCTCCACCACGTTGTCACCCTTCTTCGGGCGGACGGATGACAGGGCAATCTCGATCCACTGCGCGCTGTAGTGCTCGATACGGTGGGGAGAGACGGGGATGCGCACGTATGCGCCCGTGTCCCGACTGATGGATTCGCCTGCGAGCGACTCTCCGTTCAGGTGGACGGATATGCAGTCCGCCGTCACCGTGTTACCGACTCGCAGCCGCAGGGTGACGCTCTTGATGCGGTCGGCCTTGCCCTCGATGTCGTCCGCGATGAAGACCGGAATTGCATATCTGCGTCCCTGTTCTGCCTGCGGTATCTCCAGTGGAAGCGTTGTATCATAGCCGAGTGTCGCGGCGGGCTCGGTGCGGCGGGACAGGTGGTACTGCTTATTCGCCTCGACCATCAGGTCGGGGTTTGCCATCTCGGTGAGCATATTTCGCTCCGCAGCGCGCAGAGGCCAGTCGAGGAACCACGCGTACACGCCGTCGGCGCCCTTGGCGAGGTAGTTGGAGACGGCGGCGCGCATCATCTCCGGGGTGTAGTGTTCGTCGTAGTTATGACCGGGATATCCCACCTCGACGAACGGCTGGAGCATCCCGTAGACGGGCACATCGACCTCGTGGGCGGCCTCAAGAGCCCACTCCATCGGCATCTGCGGATCGAGATGCAGGTTGGCGTACATCATCGGCGTCAGGTAGTCGACCAACCCTTCTTTGAGCCACGTGCGAACGTCGAATCCCTGCGATGCGCAGACCCTCTCGATGCAGGGGACGCGCATTCCCACCTGCATACCGGCGTCCCGGGCCACCCCGGCCGTCCC
>JAPPDQ010000351.1 GCA_028875495.1 Chloroflexota bacterium | reverse complement strand
CTCAGAAGCATAGCGAACCGTGTCAAAGGAACTTGCGGCGAAAAGACGAACCACTTCGTCCCAGACTGCAATCGCCTCGTCCGGGCGGCTCAACTTGTTCAACGCATTGCCTTTGCGGAGTAGGCAGAACGCCACCAACTTTTGAATGTTTCGTGAATTGCTGCTTGCAAA
The DNA here is from genome assembly GCA_028875495.1 of Chloroflexota bacterium. Lineage (GTDB taxonomy): Bacteria > Chloroflexota > Dehalococcoidia > Lucifugimonadales > VXLM01 > VXLM01. The sequence continues at coordinate 2,078 of JAPPDQ010000351.1, read as the reverse complement.
TCTCTTTACTAACCTGTCCCAGGCGGCCAGCGCTTCTTTCGGACGATTCAACCTGGCAAGGGTATTTCCCGAATTTGATAGGGCAAGGGCGACCGACTCAAGATTAGCAGTCGCCTCGTGCTGGTAGAACCGGCCCAGCAGATCGTCCCAGGCGGCGAGAGCGTCTTCCATCCGGTCCGATTCTCCGAGTAAAACACCCTTGTTGAGGAGAGCCGTAGCGAGATGACTGCAAATCTCCGGCGCACTGCTGTGCCCGAAGCGGTGCAAGATCTCTTCCCAGGCAGCAAGCGCTTCTTGTTTTCGACTCAAGTCCGCGAGCGCCATACCCTTGCAGAGCAATGCACCGGCAACTTGGGGCAGAACGCCTGGCGCGTCTGTTGTCCCATATCGAAACAACACCTGATCGCAGGTAACCAGACTATCTTCCGGACGACCCAAATCGCCAAGCGTCAAAGCCTTGCCGAGAAGGGCTCGTGCAACAGCACTGGGAGACGGCTCCTCACCTCTGTCATCGAACTGGCCGATAACCTCGTCCCAGATCGCCAGCGTTCGCTGTAACTGTCCCCTGTTCATATGCGCAACTGCCTGGTCAAACTTTGCCTGCGCGGCCGCTGGCCAAGGCTGGTCAACGCAATAGTCGGACGGTCGCTCGCTCACCATCCACGGCGCTTGTGAACGCAGTTCCTCACGATGCGCCACCATGGAAGGCAATTCTATGAGGCGAGCAAATGCGACCTGATAGTCCGACTGTGACTCGTCGTCGAGTCCCTTCGCATCTACGACGATGCGGGTCCCGAACTCTCTTAGTTCCTCGGGGGAGTAGTACGCTTCCATGAAGCGGATGAGTGCATCAATGAGCGGAACACGCCCGCGGGAGCGACGCATCAAATAGTAGATGTTGTAGAGTCGCTCGGTCAGATAGTACAGCTTGCGCCGGGGGGTACCGCCGATGACCTCCACGGCGCCGCGCTCAGTCAAACGCGCCAGTTGGGCGCTGCACTTGCTGGTATCCAGTCTGGCACGGCGCGCGATTTCCCGTGTGGTTGCCGGCTTCCAAAGATCAGCCAACGCGAGATAGACCCTCCTTTCCTGCTGGGGCAGCGCGTCGAGATGACTCTTGAAGTACTCGGTATGGTCGTCCACCAGGTCGAGAAGATCGGACATCAACTCGCGAAAGGACAAGTTGCCTCCAAAGCGGGCCAAGATGGTAACCAGCCGTGGACTACCGCCTGTTAGAATCTTCAACGCACGGATCGTCTTCAGTGGGCGGGACCGACCGGAAACTGTCTCCCACAGAACGGAGCATTGGTCCGCTGTGATCGGATCCAGCTTGAGCACGCGGAAAAGGTCGTAAAGCGCACGTCCCGGGTCATCGATTTCCTGAAAGCGGCTCGTAGCGCTCGCGAGGAGCAGGATTCGCGGCTCTGTCTGGAATGTTTGCCGCAATCGCCATCCCGCCTGCTTGTCCGAAATGTCTCGGAACATCATGTTCAGGTTCTCGACGATCGGCACGAGGCGCTTGCCTTCGCTGTCAGAGAAGTCCTGTAGCGCGCCGAGACAGCGGTCCGCCAGCATCCGATCGTCCTGGATTTGCCGCAATTCCTCGACCGTTCTGTGCAGGTCTGGACGGTCACCCCCAGTCGGTGCCTGGTCAGCCAGATGCGATAGGCATTCGAGCCAGAATTCGCCGACGCTTGCAACTTCGTAGCTTTCCTCCGCGAAAACCACGGGGAAGAAACGGGACGAGAGATCAGAATCACGCCGAATCTCCGCTGCCACCCGCAAAAGGAGACTGGTCTTGCCACTGCCCCTCGGGCCGATTACCAACTGGTGAATGTTCGAGTTTCCGGAAGATTCGCGAATCACCTCCATGAGCGAATCAAAATCGTGAGTCCGCACGCAGAATGACGCGATCAGTTCGTCGTCGGAAAGGAATCCGGGATTGTATTTTCTGAAGGTCACCGTCATTGCTCTTTCCTCCCCAGATCGGTCACCGACTCGAGGACGGAAAGGTAGGTTCGGCTATAGCGACTCCGCCACCAGTCTTCAAGGTACCCGGACACGAATCCATAGCCATC